>CALHBU010000341.1 GCA_937930655.1 uncultured Acidimicrobiales bacterium
CCGCCATGATGGCCCGCCTCCTGGTGTTTGCCCTAGCTGCCGCCATCCTCGGTGGTCTCGGTAAGCCAGTGGGGGCAGTGGTAGGCGGTTTCGCCTTCGCTCTGCTGGAGACCATGCTGATCGGGTACGTCTCGTTTGTCACCGCCGACGTCGCCCTTGTGTACACACTGGGTGTGTTGATCCTGGTGCTGGTCTTTCGGCCCGGCGGCATCTTCGGAACCAACCTCACGACCAACGTCGACCGAGCATGACCAGCGCTCCATCGACCTTTGCCGAGCCGCCGGCCCTTCTGCCCACCCGCCAGAAGGTGTACGCCTTGGCCTTCACCCTGGTGATCTTCCTGGCCATCCCGTTGCTGGGCAGCCCGGTGCTGGTGCTGAGGGCCACCGAGATTTTCGTGTTCATGGTGGCCTTTGCCGGACTCCACGTGTTGTCTGGTCGGCTTGGTCTCATCTCCATTGGTCACGGTGCGTTCGTTGGCATTGGGGCCCTCGGAGCTGCCCATGGCATCAGCGACATCGGTTTGCCGTACCTCCTGGCTCCACTTGCCGGGGCGGTAGTGGCCGCGTTGGCCGGCGGTGTGATCGCCTTCCCTAGCCTGCGCCTTCCCGGGGCCTACCTGGCGTTGCTCACCGTTGCCGTTGCAATGGCTCTGCCCATCGCCATGAGGCGCATCGATGGTCCCCTCGGTGTTCGGATTCAGGCCGACCTTCGACCTCCGGCATGGACTGGGCTCTCCCCTGACCAGGACGATCTCTGGCAGTACCTCCTGGTGGCCATCATTGGAACGGCCGCCGTCCTGCTTCTTCATCGCACCCTGGAGGGCCCGCTCGGTCGGGCTCTGCTGGCAGTCAAGGATGAACCGATTGCCGCTGCCGCCTTTGGCATCAACGTGCCCCGCACCCACCTGCTTGGGGTTGCCCTTTCGTCGGCCTTCGCCGGTTTTGCCGGAGGTCTTTTGGTCTACGCCACGCCGTTCGTCTCGGGAAACGAGTACCCGTTCTCGCTCAGCCTGTCGATGTTCGCACTTATGGTGGCCATTGGTTCCGCCTACTTGTGGACCAGCGTGCCGGCATCGATTCTGCTGGTGATGCTTCCGGTGTTTCTGGTCAATCGGGGATGGGCCAGCTACGAACCGATCATCTACGGACTGGCCCTGTTGGTGATGACCCGGGTGTCCCGTGGCCGAGGCCTGGTGTCGTTTCTCGACAAGAGTCGGCGAAGTGACGGGTTCCGAAAGATGAGCCAAACCCTGGCCCGTCCGGCCAAGATCGAACCGGAGCTCGGCGCAGGGCCCACTCTGCTGGAGGACAACTGACGTGACCAAGCCTGATAACGCTGAACAAGACCGGTGGTCGAATTGGTCGGGCCGTCAAACGGCCTCACCCCGCCACATCCTGCAGCCGTCCACCGAAGCCGAGATGGTGGCGGCTGTTGACAGAGCACGGGCCGAGGGTCTGCCCCTGCGGGCCGTCGGAGCCACCCACAGCCACAGCCGGGTGGCGGCCACCGATGGCGTGGTGGTCGAGACCGACAGCTGGCAAGGTCTGATCGATGCTGACCCCGACGGGCAAACCGCCCGCCTTCGGGCCGGCACCCGGGTCTTCCAGGCTGGGCCGCTGTTGTTCGACCATGGTCTGTCGGTTCACAACCAGGGCGACATAGACAAACAGTCCCTTGGGGGAGCTATCGGCACCGGTACCCATGGCACCGGCCCCGGGAATCAGAACTTTTCGGCGGTGGTCGAGGGCCTGACGCTGGTGCTGGCCACTGGTGAGGTGGTGCGTTGCTCTACCGACGAGCGGCCCGAGTTGTTCCAGGTGGCCCGTCACTCTTTGGGCGGCGTCGGCCTGGTCACCGAAGTCGAGTTGGGCGTGCGGGACGCCTACAAGCTGCACGAGACGCAGTGGTTCGAGCATCCCGATGATGTGTTCGGCCGGATCGCTGAGCTGGTGGCCGCCACCAGACACTTCGAGTTCTTCTGGCAGCCCGACAGAGACAGTTGCGTGTGCAAGAGCTTGGCCGAGACCGATGCCGAACCCGACGACCTTCCGGATCGGAAGTTTGAGCGCATCGGATGGAGCCACGATGTCATTTCCTCAGTGCGGGACAATCTCCACACCGAAATGGAGTATTCGGTACCGGCCGAGGTTGGTCCGGAGTGCTTCTTCGAGATTCGAGCCATGATCCAGTCCGACTTCCCCGATCTGCTGTGGCCGATCGAGTATCGGACGCTGGCCTCCGACGATGTGTGGATCAGCACAGCCAACGGTCGAGAGACGGTGACCATCTCGGCTCATGAGGACGTGACCCTCGATGATCGGCCGCTGTTCGAAGCGTGCGAAGCAATTTTCAAGCGCTACGAGGGCCGACCCCACTGGGGCAAGGTGCACTACCGGACCGCTCGAGAGCTGGCCGCCCTTCACGCCGACTACCAGCGTTGGTGGGATGTTCGCGATGCCTACGACCCCGACGGTGTGTTTCTCACGTCAGACCTGGCTGCCTTACAGCCAGGATGACCGGGCGGTGGCGGGTGTGTCGTGGTGGGGTGTAGACGTCCGTCGGGCCGGGTAGATTGACCGCCGGGTCAGTTAGTCAGGGTCTAGGAGTTTGCGCAGCCAGGAATTGGCTGGGTATGTCACACCCCGAACCGTCAGGATCGTTTTGACCCTTTCTCCTAGTCTTCAGTACAGCAGGACGCGACTATTTCCGGATGTTCAACGTCCTACTGCGGTGCCACAGACGTTCTATGTTCGCCGAGGCAAGCGCCTCATCGATGTCACCGTTGCGGTGGCTCTGGCTGTGGTTCTCCTTCCACTCTTGGTCCTGGGAATGGCCGTCGTTGCACTCTCGTTGGGGAGGCCGATCTTCTTCACCCAAGATCGAGTTGGCCAAAACGGTGAGTTGTTCCGAATTTGGAAGCTCCGAACGCTTCGTCATCAACGTTCCTCAGATACGGATGTGACAAGCCGCTGCACTCGCCACACAAGCTGGCTACGGCGAGCCAGCATTGATGAGATTCCTCAACTTTGGAACGTTGTTCGCGGTGATATGACCCTTGTTGGTCCTCGTCCCGAGGTGGCAACGATCGCTCAGTCTGAGGGCATGATCGATCACCCCCGCCACCTCGTGCGACCGGGTCTCACCGGCGCCTGGCAGGTAAGTGATGCACGACGCTTTGGTATCACCGCAGGGGTAGCAATCGATTCGGACTACGTCAGGTCTCTGTCATTGGCCGGCGATATTCGCATCCTGGTGCAGACCCCTAGAGCCGTCTTGGCTTCTTGCACCAACTGAGACCGGCCTCTCGCTAGCCCCTCCCGACGAACGGCATCTCGCTGGCCTTGACCGTCATGAACAGCACGTTGGCCTCCGGCGGCAGCGATGCCATGTGCACCACCGCGTTGGCGGCGTGGGCCACGTCCATGAGTGGCTCCGGTTTCACCGTTCCGTCAGCCTGAGGCACGCCCTCGGCCATCCGTGCCGTCAGCGGAGAGACCGCATTGCCGATGTCGAGCTGACCGCAGGAGATTCCGTATGGTCGGCCATCGAGATCGAGCGACTTGGTGAGCCCGGTGATGGCGTGCTTGGTGGCGGTGTACGGCGCTGAATTGGGTCGAGGTGAGTGAGCGGAGATGGAGCCGTTGTTGATGATGCGCCCGCCCGATGGGTCTTGGGTCTTCATCATGGCCACGGCCTTCTGGGCGCAGAGAAACGAACCGGTCAGGTTCACATCCACCACCTGCTGCCACTGGGCCAGCGTGAGCTCCTCGAAAGGAACCGGCGGTGCCCCGGTGCCAGCGTTGTTAAACAACAGGTCCAGCCGCCCGAACCGCTCAGCGGTTGCGTCGAAGAGGGCAGCAACGGCCTCAGGGTCGCCGACGTCGGCGGTGAAAGAGAGAGCGTCCCGACTGGTGGCCTCTATCTCGACCGCCACCGCCGACAGCAGTTCGGCGCGACGGCCGGCGACCACTACGTCCCAACCATCCTGGGCCAGGGCCACCGCGGTGGCCCGGCCGATACCGCTGGTTGCTCCGGTGACCAGGGCTACTCGGTTGTTCGTCGTAGTCATGTGCTTGCTGCCTCTCGTCGACGGGCGCCGGTGGGGGAGTTGGGCGTACGATCAGTAGATACCGGTTCGCCGGCTCTACGCACACTTCCCGGAGGATCCTGTGAACGTCCAGCGATTGAATCATGTGGCCTATCGGTGTCGGGATGCTGAGGAAACAGCCGACTTCTACAGTCGGATCCTCGGCCTCAAGCTGGCCCATGTCATCACCCAGGCCCGGGTGCCCTCCACCCAGGAGTTGGCGCCCCATGCCCACATTTTCTTCGAGATGGCCGACGGCAGCTGGGTCGCCTTCTTCGATCTGGTTACCGAACCTGAGGTTGAGCAGGAGTCCAACCCCGATTGGGCGCAGCACCTGGCCTTGGAGGTCGACACCCTGGAGGCCTTGGAAGAGGCTCGGCTGAATCTGATCGAGAACGGTGTTGAGGTACTCGGCCCGGTCGATCACTCGTTCATCCGGTCGATCTACTTCTATGACCCCAGCGGTCATCGGCTCGAGCTGGCCTGCCGAACTCATACGGCATCGGACCTCGATCGTTTCGAGAACGAAGCCCAGGAGCTGGTGGAGGCATGGAGTCGGGCCAAGAAGGACGGCACCACCGAAGAACTCACGACTGCCCAGCACTGATTCACCGAGAGCAACAAACCAAGAGCAACAAGCCGAGAGAAACAAGGAGCGCCACTATGCAAACTCGTACCGATGCTGTCAGCGCGGCGATGGACGACATCAGGACCATCGAAGCCGATCTGGGTGTCACCCGGGCTGGCGTCGAAGCCATTCGGGACCGTTTGGTCGAACTCAGCAGCAACCGGGAGCTCTTTCCTCTCGAGGACTTCCCCCACCCCGGCGAGGACGATGCTCAGTCCAGCTTGCTCTATCGACTGGCCCAGGACGCCGACGACCGGTTTGCGCTCTACGCCCAATCCAGCCGAGGTCAGGTCAAGACACCCGCTCACAACCACACCACATGGGCTGTGGTCGTCGGTTTCGAAGGCCAAGAGCTCAACCGCTTCTATGAGCGAAGCGACGATGGTGTCTCGCAGACCCACGAGCACATGGTCCAGGCCGGCACCGGAGTAGCCATGCTGCCCGACGACCTGCACTCGATCCACATCGAGGGACCGGCCCTCAACTTCCACTGCTACGGCCTGGCTCTTGAGCGACTCGACGAGCGCGAGTACTACAACGAATCCGAGGGCAACTGGAAGATTTTCAAGAGCGTGAGCGGCATTCGTGAGGCCCGAACCGGCCTCCAAAGCTGCTGAGATGACATCGGATTCAGGCAGATCGGTTCCGGGCACATCGGTTCCCGCCATCGACGCATCGACGCTGTTCGATTGGCTGCTCGATGGTGAGGAACTTGCCGTCGTTGATGCCCGAGAGCAGGGCGTGTACTTCACGTCGCATCTCTTTCATGCGGCCTGCATCCCACTGTCGCAACTAGAGCTGCAACTGCCCACGCTGGTTCCTCGCACCGACACCAGGATGGTGTGGTGCGACGACGGCACCGGAGATTTGGCCGCCAGAGCGGCGGCCAGGGCTGCTGAACTGGGCTGGACCAACGGGTCGGTGCTCGACGGCGGCACCGCGGCGTGGGCTGCCGCCGGCAACGAGCTGTACTCCGGGGTGAATGTTCCCTCGAAGGCGTTCGGAGAGTTCGTCGAGCACGCCTACGGCACCCCTCGCCTCCCGGCTGCCGATCTCAAAGAGCGGCTGGACCGGGGCGACAACCTCGTTGTCCTCGACAGTCGCCCACTTGAAGAGTTCCGCAACATGAGCATTCCCACCGGCACCGATTGTCCGGGTGCCGAGCTGGTTCACCGAGTGAAGGAGGTTGTCACCGACCCCGACACGCTGGTCGTGGTCAACTGTGCCGGCCGAACCAGGAGCATCATCGGCTCGCAATCGCTGATCAATGCCGGACTGGAGAATCCGGTAATGGCTCTGGAGAACGGCACCATGGGCTGGGAGCTGGCTGGCTTCGAGGTAGTCCGCGGAAACGAGCTTCATGCTCCAGACCCCGGCGCCGACGCCGAGGCCTGGTCCAAGGAGGCCGCTGGTGCGGTGGCCGAGAGGTTTGGTGTCCGCACCGTTTCAGCCGACCAGCTTGCTCAGTGGAGCGCCGATGCAAGCCGAACCACCTACCTCCTCGATGTCCGGACCCCTGGTGAGTTTGCCGACGGTCGCCTAACCGGCAGTGTCAATGCCCCCGGGGGCCAACTGGTGCAGGCCACCGACGAGTACGTCGCCACCCGCAATGCCAGGCTGGTTCTGGTCGACGACAACGGTGTGCGGGCCACCATGACCGCTTCGTGGCTACAGCAGCTGGGCTGGTCTGATGCTGTGGTTCTCGATCCCTCGGTCCTGGCTGAGGCTGGAGCGAACGGTCAGGTCGAGTCTGGTCCGGCACCTCGCCCAACGGTGCCGAAGGTGCCGATCATCAAGGTGTCGGAGTTGGCTGAACGACTGGCCGACGGTCCACCTTCTGGGTTGGCCGTGCTCGATATTGGCAGCAGCCTCAAGTACCGCAAGAAGGGTCATATCCCCGGTGCCTGGTGGGGAGTCAGGAGCCGGTTGGACGAGGCCCGCCAGGTCATCGGCGAGGTCGACACCCTGGTGCTGGCATCTACCGATGGGGTGCTGGCCAAGCTGGCTGTTCTCGAAGCGCAAGCGCTGTGGCCCGATGCCGAGGTGATGGCCCTGGCTGGTGGCAACAAGAGCTGGCGGCACGCCGGCCACGAGATGGTGCCCGGCTTTGAACATCCCACCACCGAGGCCACCGATGTTTGGTACAAGCCATACGACCACGACGACGGCCACCCCGAGAAACACATGCAGGACTACCTCACCTGGGAGATCGCCCTGGTCGATCAGCTTGAACGAGACCCGACCGTGAGCTTCGAGGTCTATCCGTAGCTCAGCGGTCGGCGGTGACCGTTACCGGCCGATCGTGGGACGAAGCGGCGGGAGCCCGCAAAATACGGGGCTGGGTATCAGAGGTGATGAGCATCAGCACCGAGGGCAACACCACCAGTGTCGCAATGAGCGCCATCACGATCATCAGCGCCGTGAGCAGGCCATAGGCGGCAAACAGTGGCATGGGGGCGAAGGCCATGATGCCGAAGCCGATGGCCGAACTCATGGCAGAGGCCACCAGTGCGGTCCCGGTGCCTTCGCTGGCGATTCGAATAGCGGTGTCCCGACGCCCGTGGCGGTCCAATTCCTCCCGGTAGCGGGAGATGTAGTGGAGAGCGAAGTCGATCCCTATGCCTATCGAGACAGCGGCAATGGTGGCGGTGACAATGTTGATGGCAAAGCCGGCGATCTCCATGAATCCATAGAGCCAGGTGACAACCATGACGATGGGGACAACCGACGCCACTCCGTAGCGAAGCGACCGCAGGAAGGTCGACGAAACGGCCAGACACATCATCAGGGCGATGGGAAGCGATATCGACAGGGCCCGATTGGTGGCATCGAGTGACCGATCCCGGATGAATGGGCTGCCAGTCAGCTGCACGAAACTGCCGTCCAGGTCCTGACTGATTGCCTGGGCGATGGGCTCGAGTTGGCTGTAGGCCTCGTCGACCGAGGCTTGGTTTCGGCTGTTCACAAGGCCGAAGCCGAATACCGTGGCCGATGATCCGCTTCCATCGCTGATGATCTTGACCGAGGTAGCGACATCGTCCGGAGTGAGGGCCAGCCGGGTCTCGTCGAAGGGAACCCCCGTCTGGGCAGTCGTTTCGAGTAGCGCGACCACCTGCTCCCGAGTGTCGGGTATCCGGTCCTGGTCGACATCGGTGAGCGGGAGTCCGCTGGCCTGACTGATCTGTTCGAGAGCAGTGGGGGAAGCCCACACTGCCTCGAACACGCTGAAGATGCCTCCGTCGATGGTGACGTCTCCATTGACCGATGCCAGCCGCTCGGTCTCGAGGTCCCGGAGTTCGGTCACCCGGTCCTGCAACATGGCCAACGCCGCCGGGTCGGTCAGGTCCCCTTCGACGTAGAGCTGCGCCTGCTCGCCACCGCGGGCCCCAACATGCTGGTCGACCTCGTTGAGTGCCACGACGAACCCGGAGTCAGCCGAGAAGAAGTCCTCGACATCGAACTCGGCCGGGACCCGGACGGCGAAGACGGCGGCAACCACCGACAGGGCCAGCGCGGCGGGAACGACCAGTTTCGATCGCCGGGCCAGAATGCTGACCAACGTGCCGATGGGAACCGCCAAGCGGTCACCGGCCGCAGGTTGTGGAAGGTCGCCGACGGCAGGACCGTCACTGTGTCGTCGCTTGATGACAAACGGCAGGACCAGGGTCAGCGCAATCGTGACCGTGGCTAGCGCAGCCCCGGCGGCCGGCAGAACGAAGACCAAAAGGAGCACCGATGCCATGGTCAGAGCACTGGCTCCGATGCTGGCGGCAACCCGCACGACCATCGAACGCCGACCGGGTGACGGTGGTGGCACCTGGCGTTCGATAGTGGCGATCACCAGCGGGCTGACGATGCCGAGCAGAACGTAGGCCGATCCAAGAGCGATGGCGGCACCAACGCCGAACTGGACGATGGACTCGATACCGGCGCTGACGTTGGACAGGAACGCGACCGTGTCGGAGGTGAGTGCAAGAACCAAAGCGCTCGACACCGAGGCCAGTCCGACCACGAACGCCCGCTCCGCTTTCCGGCCGGCCGCTCGTTCCTCTCGGTATCGACCAATGGCGTGGAAGGCGAAGTCGACCCCGAAGGAAATCATGGCGATCGGCACGATGAGGGACAGGACAAGGTCGTCCTTCAACCCGATCAGGTTGGTGATGCCCTTGAGCCACACGATCAGGAGCAGCAGCGCGGCGGCCACCGTGGCGAGCACCCAGTAGCTGCGGAAAGTCAGACCGACGATGAGAAGAACAGCCAAGACGGTGAGACCGATGTAGGGCCCGGCGATGGCGCCCTGTTCCTGCGATGTGAGGTTGACGTCTATGGCGACGCCCCAGGTGGCGAGCCCATCGGCCGACCGCAGCAGCTCCTGCACGTCGCGGTTGTACTCCTCGACCTCGGTTCCGCCGCCGAGGTTTACCGAGAAGTTGCCGAAGCCCAACAACTGGTTGTCGGCCAGCACCATGGGAGTGATGGCCGGCACCACCCACTGTCCGTCGTCGTCCTGAGAGGTTTCGACCGAGAGGGCAAGAATCTCGGAGCGAACCCCGAGGCGCTCGATCAGCTGGCCGCCCGCTTGCTTGACCGCCGCATCGTCGGCTTCGGCCAGTCCGTTCGGAAGCTCGGCGTCGATGAGGTCGGCGAGGGTCAGAAGACCTTCAACCTCGGCCTCGGACTCGACATCGAAGTAGCGGAACAGTGTTGCGCCAAGTTCATCGTCGTCCCGGAGGGCAGAAGAAGCGGCCAGGAGCTGGCGAAGGGGCTCGGCTCGGAGCAGGTCTCCTTCGTTGTCCTCGATGACGAAGAGAATGGGGTGTACCGACGAGACGAAGGCCTCGTCGATCCTGTCTCTGGCATCGAAGACCGGACCGTCGGGCTCGGTCGATGCCGACTCGGTCGGCGCCATGGCGATGAGCGGCATCAAAAGAAGCGCCGAGACGAGCCCGATCACGGCCAGTACTCGACCCGGTCGCGCAAGCAGCGCCTCGAAAATGGAAACGGTTCGGTTTGGCTGTGGGTCGTTGGGCGCTGGCATGTCCATTGGGACTCCCTCGAAGTCTTGGTGGCCGGTGCTATCTTGACACTGTCTAGTCAATGGTTGACACTGTAAAGATTCAACTAGACATCGTCAAGATGTTTGAGACAGGAGTGACCCATGACACGCTGGGGTATCGCTACGACGTCATCGGCCAACCCGGCTCGCTCCTACCACCATGGCGATCTTCGCCAAGCGTTGATCGACTCGGCCGCGCAACTGGTGCACGAGAAGGGGCCAGCTGGCTTCTCGCTACGAGAGGTCGCCAGGCGGGCTGGTGTTTCTCATGCTGCGCCAGCCCACCACTTTGGCTCGACGAAGGGCCTTCTCACCGCGGTGGCCAGTGCCGGTTTCGAGCATCTCACCGAAGCCATGAGAGCAGCCGTCGTCGGGGTGGAGGATCCGGCTGAACGACTACGTCGTCTTGGCCGGGCCTATGTCGGCGTGAGCATCCGGTTTCCGGGTCATGTCGCTCTCATGTTCCGCTCCGACATTGTTGATCACGATGACGAGTTCTTTGCCGCCTGCGGTTTGGAGGCCTACGCCGAGCTCGATCAGACGCTCGAAATGGTTCGCGAGGCGTACAACCCAGATCTTGACGTCCAACTAGCCGGCAAGTTCGTCTGGGCTTCGGTGCAGGGGCTCGTCGATCTCTCGGCCGATTTCGGACCACTCGATGAAAAGCGGGAAGTAGCCACCCACGATCTTGGTGCGCTCATCGATGGGTTCGTGGTCTTGATGCTTGACGGCTTCCGCCAGCGAACCTGACCTGTTCGTCCGCTCTCGTCTTCGTCAGCTCTCGTCGACGGCGGACATCACGTCCAGTCCGCTGAAGTTGCCGTCAAGATCGGGCACCTCGACCACCCGGTCGTCGACGTCGTCGTACTCCAAGCGCAGCGCCCGGCTCATGGTGGCGTGCATGGCGTAGGTACAGGTGATGTAGGTGAACTCAAGGATCTCCTCGTCGGAGAGAAGGCTTTTGAGGGTGTCGAAGAGCTGCTCGGGTACCCGTCCGTGCTGGAGTACGAGACAGTCGGTGTAGGCCAGAACCGCTCGCTCCACCGGGCTCCAGCAATCGGCAGCTGACCAGGCTGGAATGGCGGCTACCTGCTCGTCGGTGAAACCGACATCGCGGCAAGCCTTGGAGTGCTGGCTAAAGACGAACTGACTGCCAACGGCCCAGCCAGCCCTGGTCTGACCCAACTCCCGGAGTTTCTCGTCCAGTACCCGGTCGGGCGACCGGTAGAACTGAAAGCCACCGGTGGTGTGGTCGAAGGCGTCGGGCACGAGTGCAAAGACGGTCCACCAGTCGCCCGGTGTGCCCGATGCTGTTCCGGGCTCGACCACCGGGTCCCGCTCGCCGAAAAGGAAGCGATACATCGACTTGGCGAACGGGTGAGCATCGTCTTTGGATACTTGGCGTAGACGCGGCATCAGTTGCTCTCGGCGGTGTTGGCGTTCAGCGGATTAGCGGTGAGAAGACGGTGAGCCTCGGCCGGGTCGGGCTCAAAGCCCGGAGTGTTCCGACACAGCTCGACCATGATCTGGTTGGGATCGAGGTAGTAGAGCGAATGACACCACCCGTGATCCTGCTCCATGGCCGGCTTGATGCCTTCGGCCGTCATTCGGGCTCGAACCTCTTCCTGTTTCTCGGCCGTTGCTGCGAACGCGCAGTGGTTGACCCAGAACGGCAAACCCACGCCATCGCTGACATCGGTGGTCCATCCTGGCTGCTCGCCGACCCCCTCAAATTGGAAGAAGGCGATGCACTCACCACCCTGTTGACCGGTGCCGTCGATGTCGTAGAACACGTGACGTATCCAGCTCTCGCCCATGGCCTGCACTTCGGTATGAACCAGCGGGAAGCCCATCAGGTTCTCGTAGAAGTGGGTAGTAGCTTCGACGTCTCTCGTGGCGTAGGCGACGTGATGAATCGGCATAGGCCGAGGCTATGTCAGTCCTCGCAGGGGCGCCGGGTCAGTCCTCGCTGGGGCGCCCGGTCAGTCCTTCGATGGGCGCCCGACGAAGATCATCCAGAGGCCGCCGACCACGAAAAAGATGGACAGCAGCAGGAGCATCCACGCCAACATGCCGCCCAGCCACGGAATCCATGCCGCCGGCCAGCGGAGGCAGAAGCTGACGGCTCCAGCGATGAGAAGGACGACGCCCGGGCGATTGACGATGGTTTTCACGGTTTCTTCCTTTGCTGACTCGCCCGAAGTGGACCAGTCATTCTTCGACGGAGAAATCAAGAGGCTTGATGGTTTTGTCGATGAGAGTGGGTAGTAGCAGCGCGATCGATGAGAGAAGATCGACGCCGAGGTGCGAAAAGTTCCATCTCGACACGGCAGGGATGATGAGATGACCACGACACTGAACGGAATTTCCCCCTTTGCCTGGGAGCATCCCACTGATCGGGCCGCCCTGGGAGCCCTGCAACAGATCCCCGGTTTCGACTCGCTGCTACGGAAGGTGGTCGGTACGTTCGGCGAGCGGAACATCCGCATGAGCTACCAGGCCGAGGCGGTCAAAGTCGGGCCCAACCAGTACGCCGACCTCCTGTGGTTGCTCCAGGGTGTCTGTGAGGTGCTCGACACCGACGTACCACCGCTCTATATCTCCCAGACTCCTCTGGCCAATGCCGGAGCGGTGGGCATGGATCACCCGTTCATCGTGCTGAACTCATCGTTGATCGAAATCTGTACCCCGGAGCAGATCGCCGCCGTGCTGGGCCATGAGGTCGGTCACATCATGAGCGACCACTCGCTGTACCGGACGCTGCTGTTCCTCCTCTTGGATCTCGCTCGCCCCAGCGTGCCGCTGCTCTCCACCGCCATTGTCCCGATCACGTTGGCTCTCCAGGAGTGGAGCCGCAAGGCCGAAATTTCCTGCGACCGGGCCGGTCTCCTGGCCGTTCAGGACCTCGACATCTCGATGGGCCTCCTTGGGCAGATGGCCGGAGGTATCCGGGGTCGGGATGATTTCGATGTTGAGGCCTTCGTTGCCCAGTCCGATGAGTACCTCGACGCGGAGGGTCTCGATGCCTTCTACAAGTTCATGGGCACGATCGGCCGGAGTCATCCGTACCCGGTGGTGCGGGTGGCCGAGCTCCGGAAATGGGTCGACTCCGGTAGCTACGACGAGATCATCGGTGGCAACTACAGCCGAGTCGACGACGACCACAGCTACACCGGCGATTTGGCCGAGGCCCGTCGAAACTTCTCCGACACCGCTTCGAAAGTCTTCGACGACACCGAGCAGTACGTCAACAAGGCGCTCCTGGGTGTGGTCGACCGGGCGCAACGGTTCGTCGATGACCGGAGTAACGACAGCTGAGGCCCGCTCGATCAGCCGACCCAGATGATCTGATTCTCCCGGCGTAGGGCGGCGAGCAAACTGGACGCCACGATATGGATGCCATCGGACGGTGATACCACCGGAAGGGTGGTGGCCTGCAGGGAGCCGTCCCTGCTCTCGGCCTCAACAGTCAGGGTGTGGGGATCACCAGCCTTTGGTTGGCGAATGGTCACCGAGGTTCGGTCGATGCCAAGCCCGGCAAGAGCGGTGGCCACCGTGACATTCACGTGGTGCGGATAGCGAACAGCCGCTTCGGCCACCGTTCCCTCGAAGACCACGGCCGTTTGGTCCCCCTGGGGGACCAGGTCGATGGTGGCATGGACAGCAGCGTCGTGGGCCACGCTCAGGGCCGCCACGCCGTCGAGACCACTGATGGCGCCGGACACAAGGCGGAAACGGTGATTGGACTCTGCTCCCGCTTGTTCCAGCCGAGCCAGGAGCTCGGGGTCGGCGAGAGCGGTACCGCTGACGCTCCATACATTCGCTACGCCTAGGGCCCGGACACCATGGTCTCTGACTGCATCTGGGCCCGCCGCCTCCACGATCAGATCAAATGGTTGGGAGAAGAAACTGTCGGCGTCGTCCAACACGTCAAGGTCGTCGAGCCGGCGTTTTGATCGAGCCAGTACGGCTCCCAGCTTCCAGCCCGGGAGCTCGCCCCGTTGGAGGGCGCGAACAATCGGTGTGCCAATGAGCCCGCAGCCAATGAGTCCGATGCTGCGCTCCGGCCCACCGAGTTGTTGATGCCCGCCCGGCATGTCAGGCAACCACTGCGCACGCGCCTGCCGTACTGGACAGCGAGGTACCCCGGCGCGGCTCCCGAATCTGGTGGCGGTCGTAGCCATTTGTGACGTAACCCAACGACAGTCCAGTGACCGGGTCGGCCCAGGCCAACTGGCCGCCGGCGCCAGGATGTCCGAATGCGCCGGCCGAAACAGACCGGCCGAGACCACGCATGTTGGCTCGCCCGTCGTCTCCGGCCAGGATCAGGCCAAGACTCCGGTTGGCCGGCACGCCCATGGGGTCGGGCAGCGAGTTTCGGACGTTGCCAACTCCATCGGCCAGCACCGTGTCGTCCCAGATGCCGTGGCCGTTGTGAAGAAGCTCCTGATAGAAGAGAGCGAGATCCCGGGCCCGGGCAAAGCCGCCGCCGCCCGGCACACCGGTTTCCCGGGTGTCGGGGTCGTTGAACCGCTGGATCATTTCGTCGTTGACCTCGGTTGCCGGCAGTTCGCGGACACCAAAGGTTGCTTCGAGCTCGTCGGGCGTTGCCGGCTCGCCGACCAGTTGCAGGTCGGCGATGTCGCCCTGCTCACTGGTTGGGATACCCACGATCCTCGGGAGGCCGGCCGGGCCGGTGATCCGGGCTTCAACTACATCGCGATAGTCATCGCCGGTGACCTGGTCGATGATCTCGGCCAGCACCCAGTGGGCCGAGGTCGGGTGGTACTCGAACCGGGTGCCTGGCTCCCAGTTGAGGCGCCACGATGCCATCCGTTCGACTCGGCTGGCCCGGTCGTTCCACACTGGTGGCCCCATTGGTGCATGGGGAAATCCGCCGGTATGGAGCATGACTTGCTCCACGGTGATGTCAGCCTTGCCCTGGCCAACGACCTCAGGGTCGCCCTCACCCCATTCGGGGAAGTAGGTGGTGACCTTCTCCGCTGGGTCGACCGCACCGTCGGCGATGAGGGTCCAAACCGCCGATGCCACCAGAGGTTTGGTGGCTGAGAAAATGCAGTAGCGGGTATCGGTGGTGGCGTCACCGAAGGCTTCTTCGGCGATGACCTCACCATTGTGGGCCAATGCCACTTGGGTCGAGGGGAGCAAGCCCTCGTCTACTTCTCGTTTGGCTCGCTCGAGAAGTTTGTGGACCTGCGCATCGTCGATGGTGATCGCCATCCGTCCAACTTAGAGCCCACCTGTCCATCGGACCTAAGCTGGTGTGTATGGCATACAGCAGTGCAGTCGAGGGCCTGAAGGTGATCGACACCGACACCCACTGGTCCGAACCCTACGATTTGTGGACCAGCCGAGCGCCGGCCAAGTACGTCGATCGTGTCCCCCAGATGTCGGAAAAGAACGGTCGTCGCCGCTGGTGGTTCGATGGTGACATCGCCATTGGATTACCGATTTCGTCCAGCGTCATCGACCCCGACGGCGAAAAGGTCACCGGTACTGCCTTCTTCGAGATGGACAACGACATGGTCCACCGGGCCAGCTTCGATGCCGAAGCCCGGGTGGCAATGATGGACGAACTCGGTGTCCACGCCCAGGTCATGTACCCGAACGTGGCCGGTTTCGGTAACCAGAACTTCCTGAAGTCGCCCGACGACATGCTGCGCCTGATCAGCGTGCAGATCTACAACGATGCTCTGGCCGAGTTCCAGGAGGCCACCAACCAGCGGGTCTTCGGCATGGCTCTCCTCCCGTGGTGGGACCTCGACGCGGCGGCTAAGGAAATCCAGCGGGTCTACGACAACGGCATTCGTGGCGTCGTCACCTGTTCTAATCCTGAAGAAGCCGGCCTTCCCGACATGTCACAGCCCCAGTGGGATCCCATTTGGCAGCTGTGTTCCGATTTGGCCATGCCGGTGAACTTCCATATCGGTTCCTCGAAGGGCAATCTCGACTTCTTCGGCAAAGCACCCTGGCCTTCATTTGGCGAAGAACAACGGCTGGCCGTCGGCTCAGCCAACCTGTTCATGGGCAACGCCAGGGTCATCGGCAACCTCATCTACTCCGGAGTGCCCGAGCGGTTCCCCAATCTGAAGTTCGTCTCGGTAGAGAGCGGCATCGGCTGGCTGCCGTTCTTTCTCGAATCACTCGATCACCAGCTGCTGGAAACGGCGCCGAACGAATTGGCCATGCTCTCGCTTAAGCCGTCGGACTATTTCCGTCGTCAATTCTTCGGGACGTTCTGGTTCGAGCAGGCAATGGTGGGTGCTGCCATCGAGTTCCTTGGCCCGGAAAGCGTCATGTTCGAGACCGACTTTCCCCATCCCACCTGCCTGTATCCCCGAGACGACGATCGCTTGGCCACCACCCTGGCCGGATTGGGCGACGATGTCGTTCGCCAGATCATGCAGGACAATGCCGCAGCCCTGTATCGCATTCCGGTGTAATCGGCTTTAATACCGTGGGCCTTGACGCCGATAGGAACGCTATGACTGGCAACCCTGCTGCGGTACACCTGGTTCCGTGGACCATCCCCAAACCCATGGGGCTGTGGTACCAGGCCTTTGTTTTGACTGAAAAAGGGATCTTCATCACCTCCGAGATGGACGCAACGTCGTTTGAAGAGTTGAAGACGGCTGTTGGCGTTGGCGTGGAGAATGTGGTGTCGGTGCTCGGTGACCATGGGCGCAACAAGCGCTCCCGGTTCATCCCACTGGAGTCCGTGGTTGGTCTGGCTGCCAATGAGGCTGCCGGCACCATTCACTTGAAGGTTGCTGACGCCGCCACTGAGGACCCCATGGTCCGGGTCCCGCGACGCGATCAGCTTCCCAAGATTGCCGCCGCCGTTACTGGCTTCGTCAAGCAGTCCCGCGCCTCAGCCTGAGGCCACGAGCTCAACGAGCCAGTGGGGGCCGGCTCTATCTCCGGGCGGCTGACGCCGCTCTATCCCTGGGCGGCTGACGCCGCTCTATCCCTGGGCTGATGCTGCTTTGGCGGCCACCATGCGTTCGAGGATCACATCGAACAGCGACAGCAGGACATTCTTCACCGACTGACGATCGCGAGCATCACAGCCCAGGATCAGCACCTCCGGCGGGAGCTGTAGGGCACCTCGCACGTCGTCGTCGCTGTAGGGCTGCTCGCCGTTGAAGCCATTGAGGGCAACGACGAAGGGGATGTCACGGGACTCGAAATAGTCGACCGCATAGAAGCAGTCCTCGAGCCGGCGGGAGTCCACCAGGACAACACCGCCCAACGAACCGGTCACCAGGTCGTCCCACATGAAACCGAAGCGGTCCTGGCCGGGTGTGCCGAAGAGGTAGAGGATCAGATCGTTGTCGATGGTGATCCGGCCAAAATCCATGGCCACCGTCGTTGTCGTCTTCTGGTCAACCTTGGAGGTGTCGTCGATGCCAACGCTGGCCGAGGTTATGGATGCCTCGGTCCGGAGCGGATCGATTTCGGAGACCGAGCCGACAAAGGTGGTCTTGCCGACGCCGAAGCCCCCGGCGACCACGAATTTGGCTGAGACGGACTTGTTTTTGCTGTTTTCGCTCATTGGTCAGAGCCTCCGGACGCCATCAATGAGGCGCGTGATCAGTTCGATGTCGTTCTGGTCGGCATCCGAGCCGCTCAAGGTCTTGTGTTGTGTTAGGTGGCCACTAGTAATGAGGTCGCCGACGATGACCTTGACGGTCGCCGTGGGCAGGTGAAGGTGGGCGGACAGTTCGGCAATAGCCGTGGCATCCACGCACCGGTTGTAGACAGCGGCCGCTTCGAATTTGAGAGAAGTGGCTTCTGCCGTTGTTCGTTGCACCAGTGTCTCCAGTCGAAGTCCTTCGACTGCGCTCTGCGTTCGGCCAGCCGTTACGAGGAACGGCCGTACAAAATCGCTCGGTGGTTCCTGTAGAACCTGATCGTCTGGGTCGCTCATTGCTTCGTCCTGACCAGCCAATCAGAGTGCGAGGCTGTTTTTCAGCTCGCTGATCAGATTGGGGGTGAGCACTCGACCGGCCCGTTCGGCGAACAGCGTCATTTCATACGCCACCAGGCCAATGTCGGCGTCCTTGCGGGCGACGACACCAAGTACGGCGCCGTGAGTCATGTTCACGATCAGCAGGTAGCTGCGGTCCATCTCGATAATGACCCGGTGGACAGAGTCCTCGGCAAAGCAGCGGGCCGCACCGAGGGTGAGGCTTGAAAGCCCAGAGGTGATGGCTCCGAAATGGTCGGCGGTTGCTTCCGGCAGACCTTCCGAGGCTGCCAGCTTTATGCCGTCAGCGGAGACAGCCAGGGCGTCGTCGACACCCACGGTCTCGACGACGAAGTTGTCGAGAAGCCACGTGAATTGCTCAGTATCTGTTCGGTTCATGACTGCGGGTTCCTGTCATTGTCGTAGCGTTCGTTGTCGTCTTGCTCACTGTCCTGCAGGCCCCGGGAAATGCCGGAGCTGAGGGCGGTCATCATCGAGGAGAAGTTTCCAGCGCCCTCGGGTGAGTTGTCGGTTGGTGGCTCGGCGTCATCTTTGTTAGCTGATCCGCGCCGTTCGATGCCGGCCGGAGGGGCAGCTGTCTCGAGGGTTTTGCCCCGGGTTCGTGTAGGGAGACCACCGGTTGCCGGAGGGTTGGGTGCCGCAGGTGTGGGCTCGCCCACCGAGCGGCGAGGAAGTGAAGGAATGGGACTGTCGGCCAGCGACGCCGGAGCACTCGGGCTGTCAGTTGTCACGCTGTCAGGTTTCACGCTGTCAGTTGTCACGCTGTCGGATCCGGTCTCAGAGACGGAGGCCTCTTCACGTGCGTCTAAAGCGGCTGGTGCTTCGATGGGAATGTCCTCACTCTCTCGCTGGCTGAGACTGTCGTCCTGGTCAGCGGCCGTGTTCTCGTAGACGACCTGTTCCTGAGTTGGTTCTGGGATTGGTGCTTCGGGGACGGCTTTTTCTTCGCCAACCGGTTCGCTGCCAACCGGCGATTCGATGCCAGTTTCAGGTGATCCGTTGTCATCCTGAGTCTCGGCAAATCGCCGTTGTAGATCGGTGACTTCTTGACCGGCCACCTGGCTGGTGTCCTGGGAGAACGCAGGGTGTGGTTCTTCCTCGGAGAGCGAGGCCAACTCGGCATCGAGATCGAAGCGATCGTCTAGCTCGCTGGCTTCATCTGCTGTTTCGATGGCGGGGGTAGCGAAGGCGGCATTGAGGGTTGCGGCGTCGGCCGGAGCCTCCTCCGCTCGCACCATCATGGTTTCGGGCAGCTCGATCCTGGCCATGACGCCGCCGCCAGGGGCATCGCCCAGGCGGACATTGATGCCGTGGCGATCGGCCAAGCGGCCAACGACGTAGAGACCGAGGAACTTGGTCGGAACCTGATCGAGTGGTGGTGGGTCGGTGATTCGAGTGTTGTTGAGCTCGAGCTCATCGGTGGTCATGCCAATGCCCTGATCAAAGATGTTGAGCACGTAGGTCTCGCGCTCGAGTTGACCGGAAACAAGAACCGACGACTCGTTGTTGGAGAAGTTGATGGAGTTCTCGAGGAGCTCGGCCAGGAGGTGGGCTACGTCGGATACGACGTTGCCCCGCAGCTCGGCTGGCGCCAAGGCCGCAATCTCGATTCGTTGGTAGCCCTCGACCTCGCCGAAAGCGGCTCGCACGGTGTTCTCGATATCGACCGACTGGCTCCACTGGCGAGGAGTTGTGGCCCCGGCCATGACCAGAAGGCTTTCTGCGTTTCGCCGCATTCGGGTGACGACGTTGTCGAGTTCGAAGAGCGAAGCCAGGGTGGCTGGGTCTTCCTCTTCCTGCTGGAGATCGGTGAGCTTGGCCAGAATGCGTTCCAGCAGCTGCTGATTGCGGCGACCAAGGTTGACGAACATCTCACCAACGGCACGTCGGCCCAGCGCCTGTTCTGTAGCCAGGTCGTAGGCAGTGACCTGCACGTCATTGAAGGCCGAAACCAACTCGCCGATTTCGTCGTTGGACGTCACCGGAATGACTTCTGCGCTGGGAAGCTCGCCATCATTCTCCGCATCACGAAGGGTCGTGACCAGGTTGGGGAGGTCCTCGTTTGCCACGTGACTGGCCCGCTCGAGGAGCGAGCTCAGTGGGGTGGTGATGGACCGGTAGATAACGAAGATCAGGCCAGCGCCGACGATTACGCCAATGACGGCCATCAAGGTAAAGAGAGAACGGTAGTCATTGGTGCTTCTGAGTTCGTCGTCGATGACTTGGCCGAGCTCGTCGGTGCGGGCGTCGACGATAGTGGCCCATCCCGACCGAAAGTCGACAAGCGCTTCCAGCGCTTCGTCGTCGGAGACCGACAGTTCCTGCTCGTTCAGATCATCGAGGGCGATCGTCTCAAGACTGTCGAGTCGACTGGCCGCAGCACCGGCCAGATAGTCGTCCATTCGGGCGCTATCGGCGAAGTCTCTGGTGTGCATCACACCCATTTGGGCATTGGCGAACTGACCGGTCAGAGTCGTCGCTGTCTGCAGATCAGCTGTCTCAGCGGCCAGATAGGAGAGCCAGGCCTTCTCCCGCATTTCGAGACTCTCGACGGCCAGCCTGTTGATAACGGCGGCGTCACGGCTCACCGCGTTCGGGTAACGGTCTGCGGTGTCGCCTGGCACCTCGAACAGGGCCATGTTGATGTCGGCGTAGATGGCGAAGGCGGCAGGACCACTTGTCCGGCGAGCAGACTCCAGTCGCTCGGTGAGGTCGACTGCCAGGGTCGACAAGCCAACGTCGGCCAGCGTTGTCATGGCCAGGTCTGAGGCCTCACGGGTTTCGACCAGGGTTTGATCACCCTCCGCACCAGCCATGGCCAGCCGCTCTGCACCGACGGTCACGATGGCGTCGTAGATGGCGTTGGACTGTCTTACCGAGTCCGCGCTCGATTCGGCTGTCTCTATGGCGCGGCTCTGAGCCGCGAAGCCGATGGCCGCGGCAAGACTGAGGGCTAACACAGGGGCGGCGATCAGGGCCAGGAGCTTGCTTCTTATTCGCACCGGTCTTCCTTCTCCAAGTCGAGCAGCGTCGAGTTGACCTCGACACCTGCCACTTCAATCGGCCTTCTTCGGGAAGGATTGAGTGATTTCTGCCCAGACGATCGTTAAATTTTGTCGCGGCTCGCCCGATGGGCATCGGTATGAGTGTTGAGGTGAAATGAATACGCCGGACCACGAACATCGAGCCCCGGGAGGTTTGCGGCGTCTGCGCGCCGGCATGCCTTCTACTGGGCGCTCAGTCGCGGGCGTAACCATGTCGCCATCGAAGATGCTGGGTCAGCTACCGATTGATCTGGTGCGAGCTGATGAAGAGGAAAAAACGGCTCTGGTGTTTCGAGTGACCTTTCGCCCCCTTCCCGGCCGGTCGGCTGGCCAGATCGATCGGGTGTTCGTTCCGTCCCAGATCGAGGAGCGACTGCGCAACGACGTTCCGAACGTCCGTCTGGCTGCGGTCGGCGCTGATGAACTGGTCGGCTATGTCGCACCAGTCGGTCGCCGATCAGAAGGCGAGGAACTCGCCAGCTCGATCCTGTCGTTGTTGTCGGTACCTATCGACGTGGAGGGTCTGCCCCATCAGCTTTCACCCCGATTGGGTGGTGCGCTGTTCGATCGGGAGAATCCAACAGCCGATCAGCTGATTCAGGCGGCCACGCTGGCGTTGGAGGCGACCGACTCGAGTCGTGCGGTAACCATGTTCCATCCGTACCAGCGAGTGCAGTTCGAGCGCCACTCATCGATGGCTCATGATCTCCGCAACGCAGTACTGAACAACGAACCCACCGTTGCGCTCCAACCCAGCTATTCGACGGGGTCGGGCGAGATCACCGCCCTCAAAGTCATGGCCCGGTGGGATCGGAAGGGTCGGGGGCAGGTGCCTCCTGCGGAGTTCGTAGAGATCGCCTCCGAGCTTGGAGTCATGCACCTTCTGAATCGACAGGTCCTTCAGCAGGCGCTGTTCGCTGCGGCTGACCTTCTGAACGAAGGTCTTATGCAGCAGATGACCCTGTGGATAGCCGCCAGTCCGGAAGAAATTCTGCACCCCGACTTCCAGCAGACCGTTGGCGATGCTGTTCGTCTCGACGAACGGATCCGAGTGGGCCTGGAGCTGAATCCCAGCCCTCACGGGTCGGCTCGCGATGTGCATGATGCCATCCGGGCCATGGTCGCCCAGGGGGCGAGAGCCTCCATCGGCGACTTCGGACGAGGTTGGGCCAATCTTGATGTGATCGAGCAGCTTCATTATGACTCGGTGCGAATCGATCGGGATCTCAGCCGGCAGATGGCCGGTAACCAACGCGTCGGGTCGACCATTCGGTCCCTGGTAGCGCTGGCCAAGCTCCATGACCTCGAGGTCACCATCGCCGGCATCGAGAACGCCGACCAG
>CALHBU010000342.1 GCA_937930655.1 uncultured Acidimicrobiales bacterium
AAGTCCATGGCCATGCCGACCTTGATGGCATCACCGGTCGGGGCTTCCTCGCAGTTGTCGAGGTCGGCCGCCAAGATTGCGTCGATGTCGAGGCCAGCGCCGTCTCCTCCCGAGCTGCCAGCATCGCCGTCGGAGCTACCGCCATCCGAGCTACCGCCATCGGAGTCGCCGCTATCGGCGTCGTCGCCGGAGTCGCCGCATGCGGCGGCCACCAATGCCAGCGAAAAGAGCAGAGCAAGCCATTTCTTCATTTTGTCTCCCGATCGATCGTTCGGACCCGAACAGTAATTCCCGTGTCGGCCAATGCAAACACGACGGCAATCACCGGTCTTCGTGTTTCGTATACGAAACTGGGCGTACCCTAGTGGTATGGACCGGCCACGATCACTTGAGACCGGAAATGTTCCTGTCCAGACCTTCGTTGATGTGCTCGAGCATGGCCGCCTCGGCCTCGGGCGGCGAACCTGTCGCCAGCGTGTCGATCAGCGACAAATGATCGGCTCGGACATCTTCGGCAAACGGGTCGACGGGAAAGGCCCGAACATAGACGTACAGGGCCAGACTGTGGCCCCAGATGTTGTCGAACCCGGCAGTGAGGTACGGGTTTCCGGTGGCATCAACAATCGAGCGATGCACCAGCCGGTTGGCAAACAGCGACCCGGAGGGCGACCCATCGTTGAGTTGCTCGGCTCGAACCATCCCCGCCTCGATCGTTGCCATACGTTCACCCCGATCAGGAAGACCGGCCAGGAAACGGGCGGCGTACCCCTCGACCGCTTCCCTAGCCTGATACAGCTGGGTGACACCCCCGGCGTCGACTTCCCGCACCACATAACCCCGACGGCCAGCGGGCTCAATCAATCCCTCGCTCTCCAACCGTCGCAGCGCATCCCGCACCGGTGTTCGAGAAATCTCCAGCTGGGACGCCAACTGATCCATGATGAGTCGGCCACCGGGCTGCACCTCGCCGTCGAGGACTCCAGCGATGATGGCGTCATAGGCCAGCTCGGCCAGATTCCGCTTGGCGCCTCCGATGGCGTCCAGGTCCATTCCCTCAGTGTGCCAACCGAACCAAACGAACGGAGCATCGGTGTTTGATCTCACGACCCCCGAGGTCTACCTGAACGGCATTCCCCACCAGCAGCTGGATGAGATGCGGCAGACGCCGGGCCTTGTTTGGCACGACTACCCCAACACGATCACCGGCGAACCAAACGGATTCTGGGCTGTCACCCGTCACGCCGATGTGCAGCATGTTTCCCGCAATCCCGAGATCTTCTCCTCGGCCATCGGCCATTCGAATTTGTGGGATCTCGAGGCCGACGCCCTCGAGGCCCGCCGTTCGCTCATCGATTCCGATGCTCCCGACCACACTCGGCTTCGCCGAGTGGTGAGCAAGGCCTTCACCCCCAAGAGTCTTGGGAAATGGGAGGACGCCACCCGCGACATTGCGGGCCAACTCTTCGACCGTTTCGTTGCCGACGGCGGCGGCGACTGGGTCGATCTGGTTGCCGCCCCTCTTCCCATCAACGTCATCATGGCCATCTTGGGCGTGCCACTCGACGACGCCGACTTCCTCATCGAGCTCTCGAACTACCTGGTCGAGGGCACCGGCGATCAACCGACGCTTCCGGCCGACGCCTACGGGAACACCACCGAGCTCCGGCTCCTTCCGTTCGCCAGTCCGGCGTCGCATGCACTCTTCGAGTATGGCGGCCGAATCGGCGCCGAGCGGCGAGCAGAGCCGACCGATGACTTGGTCACCCAGCTGGTGTTTGCCGAAATCGACGGCGAGAAGTTGTCGGAGCAGGAGTTCCGAACCTTCTTTCAGCTGATCGTGTTTGGCGGCAACGAGACAACCCGCACCGCTCTCAGCCAGGGGGCCATCGTGTGGGCCAATAATCCCGGGCAATGGCAACTCCTTCGGGACAATCCCGATCTCATGGACGGAGCCGTCGAGGAAACCCTTCGATGGACCACTCCCCTGCTCCACATGCGGCGCACCGCATCAGTCGACACCGAGCTGGCCGGCACCCAGATCAAGGCCGGTGACAAGGTGGTCATGTGGTACAGCGGGGCCAACTTCGACTCCGACCAGTTCGACCAGCCGCACCGGTTCGACATCACCAGGGAGGACAACCAGCATCAGTCCTTTGGCGGCGGGGGCCATCACTTCTGTCTCGGCGCGTATCTGGCCCGGATGGAACTTCGGGTTGCCCTGGAAGAGATGATGAAACGCAACATCACGCTCGAGCAACGAGGTGAGCCCACCCGCATCGCCTCCAACTTTGTGCACGGCATTGCCAGCCTGGAGATGGCTCCGGCCTGAAGTCGGCTGCCTTTCGTGAGCCGCGATCGTCATGTCTCTTCGAGCTTGGTAGATGAGGATCTACGTCCCTGAACCCGCGGGCGCTCGCTACAAGCTTCGGTCCGCGAGGCTAGTTAGCCGTCGATAGGCCAAAAGATCTCAGTTTCCCAGTCTTTGGGGTCGGGTACTTCGCCCGGATCGGTCAGATAGACCTCCCACAGCGGGCCGGCAGCCGTGACGCCTTGCTCGCCCATCCAACGATCGATGGCTTCGTACGCCTCGATCAAGGTGTCGTAGGGGCCACGGTGGACGGTGCGGGCCACTTTGCCTCCGGACAGTTCGCCGACGTGCACGTCGTTTTCGGCCGGGGGTGGATCCGCTCGGGTGGCAGTGGGCACGCCGCCCTCAAGTGAGGCAAAGGCGGGACTGAACTCGACGTAGCGAACGAACGGCGGGCCGGTCATCTCGATGCCGTGCTCCATGGCGTAGCCAAATACTGCAGGCAAGATCTGACTCAACGCCTCGCCGGTCTTCTCGAGTTCGACTCGCCGGGCCTGAAACAACATTGGCGTTGCCTCAATAGTGCGCTGTTCAATTTCGTAGGCCATCAGGCGTCGCTCTTTTCTTGGTCTGGGAGATTGGGTGTCGACTGAGCAGCCATACAGGCTGATGCACGGAGCGGTTTGTGCAGCGACACACACCGCAACGGCAGCCGAGGACCACGATGAGTCCATGCGGCGGTAAGCACTAGGAGATCGGCCGAATGATCGGGAGAATGCTCGGGTAAATGCTTCGTGGCTGTTGAAGCCCGAGGCGACCGCGATATCGAGAATGCGGCTTTCGGTGCCACGCAACAAGGCGGCAGCTCGCTGCAATCGGACGCGCTGGTGGTAGTCGGAGGGACTCTCGGCGAGCAAGGAGCGGAACACCCGCTGTGCCCGGCCCGGGGACAGGTGGACCAGTTCACCGACGATGTCGAGGCCGACTGGTTGAGTTGATCGCGCCAGCTGGTTGATCGCTGGCAGCAGGTGACGTAGCTCGGTAGTCATGGCTGGGTTTCACACTATGACAGTGAGCTAGTGGCGGCTTGATCAATCTTGTCGTTTGGCCAGCAGGGGTCCCGGGGTCGGGCCGTTACCGAGTGGTCTGGTTGGGCTCGTGTCGTGCTTGTCTCGGTTGGCGATGTGTCGGTCTGCTGACATTCCGCTTGTAGGGCTGACTGGCTTTGCCTGTGGTGACAGTCTGGGTTGATGAGGCTGACGTGGTTGTGACACTTCCTCGACTCGTAACAACGCTCTTGTGCGCATTGACCTTCTGTAGCTGCGGTGATGATGCGTCGTACGAAACAGCGAACGTAGAACTGGCGGCCCCAGTCACCGACATGGTGGACGTCCTCATCGTCGACGACGTGTCGAGTGAGAGCTACTGCCAATCAGATGCCTGCCCTTCTGGCAACGACGGCACGATCACCAGCATCAGCTTCACACTCCAACAGGACACCACAGTCGACAACCTCGCACAGGTCCTCATCGAGCGGCTCCCCGATTGGTCCGTCACCAGGATCGACTGCCAATCCGAAGAATCAGACTGCAACGGGATCGCGGCCATGACGCTCGATCGCGGCGACGCGTCGCTCTACATCGATGTCTTCTCCGACTCAACAGGCACAATTTTGGCAGACCGCGAAGGCTGAGGGGTGGGCCGCAATAGCGTGGCCGTCGCGTTCAGTGCGAGCGTGTGGTGTCCGGCGGTGCCGTTAGGGAATGGGTTTGTCGACAGGCCAGATTGGATTGTGCCGTCGTGTGCGATGCAGCGAACCGCCAGTTCATGACGGCCCTGCGTCAGGTTGAGTGGGGCCCGCCACCGCCGCCACGCATAGGGTCCGAGATCGTTAGCGAGCTCAGCCGAGGTCCACACGCCTCCGTCGAGTCGGATCTGCACGTCGGCGACACCGCCGTGGGCGGGTGCCCATGCCGTACCGGTCGCAGTTAGAGCGGGCGAAACATCGAGCATGCGCTTCGGGAGTCTTGGCGGCATACCTACCTCACCCGGATAGTCGATGCGAGCCATCGGTGGCGGAACCACGGCATCGCTCGGCCAGCCCCGGCCCACCCAGGTAGCCGTTTCGATGCCGCTCGGGGCGAGCGACAGGCTGCGCAACCACTTGACGCCGCTGTACTGGCCGACGAGACCAGGAGTCATCACGCGAGCGGGGAATCCGTGTGCAGCCGACAACGCTTTTCGATCCATCCCGAGGACGAGCCAGCTGCCACCGTCGAGAGCCTCGTCGAGCGGCAGAACTTGTCGGTAACCGTCGACTGCTTCCATCACGAGGTCAACGGTCGTCGTGTCGGCAGGGAGCTCGACTCCGGCTGCAGCAAAGAGGTCGCCGACTGGAATACCGGTCCATCGCTGATAGCCGAGTCGGTCCCAGCCCAGTCGTTGATGGACACAAGCCAGGAGCGCATCACGCTCTTGCAAAGGGAGCGCGAGCAGCTCGCCGTAGCTCACTGCCCCGCGATCCCCCCTCAGTCCGTTGAGTTCGAGCTGCCAGTCATCGACGTCGACCAGTGGCGGGCGCAGGTTCACGTCGGTGGCGTAGAAACGGTTGACGTCGGTGAACAAGGGCTCAGCGTGCTCCCACTGCTCCGCGCCGTCGCTAACATCGGCCAGCGGACTAGCAACGGTGACCTGTGCGCGGAGCGCATCTTGGCGGCTTCGGGCGGCGTCGAGTCGCTTGCGCCCAGCCACGTAGGCAGCGATCCCCGCTGCGGATGCCACTGTTGCGACAGCAGGCCTTACAGCTCTCGGACCGCTTCGTCCTAACGCCAGGCCGGCCGTCGTTGCCGCTGCGCTGACGATGACGGTGCGTATGAGAGGCTTGTCTGTGGTGCCGGTGAGTCGAATGGTCCATTCGACAAGAGGTAGCGGGCTGACCGCAACGGCGATTTCACCAATCGCGTCAACTGCAGATCGCCCTCGAGTCGACGCAGCCAACTCGATGACACCCGTCGCAAGCAGCGCCAAAGAAGCGGCGCCAACGTCGAATTTGGTCATCGGCCGTTGCCGTCCGACATTACTCATTGGGCCTCTTCTAACACCGGCGGCGAAGGAAACACTTTCTAGAAAGTATCAGTCCGACTAGCCGGACCGGATCGGCCTTGTTCACCGTGGCGATGCCTTGATCGACCGGCGAGCTTGAGGTCGACACTTCCTGTCACCACCAACATCAGGATCATCGATCTCGACGGCAACCTCGTGATCCAACTGGGCGAAGGCGAGTCGCCGATCTGGACCTCAACCAACGGAGATTGGAAACACCAACCGGTATTTCGTGGCGCCGCACTGGGGCCTGATTCATGCTTTCTTGTTGTTGCGGCGGTTGTCGTAGCGTTTAGAGCACTGGCTGGTTGGGCTCGATTTCGGGCCTGTCGCCTTCGGGTTGACCTGATAACGATGTGCCCGCCAGCTGGTGTTCTGACCCGGGAGTGTGGCCCGAAAGAGGCACGAGCTCATCACCCAAATCAGGAGTGCCCACCCTCGGTTCCCTTTTCACCGAGACAAGGAGCAATCCCGAATGAAAGTCATCATCGGTATCGACCCTCACAAGGCGTCACACACCGCCGTAGCCATAGACAACACAGAGCATGTGCTCGACGAACTACGTGTTCGAGCCTGCAAGAAACAGACCGACCAACTCCGCTGCTGGGCAGAGCCATTTCCGGATCGGGTGTGGGCCATCGAGTCCGCACGCGGTCTCGGCTACCT
>CALHBU010000343.1 GCA_937930655.1 uncultured Acidimicrobiales bacterium
GCGGGGTCAAGATCGGCACCAAGGTCCGGTCGATCCGTCTGATCGAAGGTGATCACGAGGTCAGTGGCAAGGTCGACGGCCGCAACATCATGATCACCGCAGCATTCGTCAAGAAGGCCTGACCAGCAAAGCCACCAACGCGACGACCGCCGGCGTCGCACGACGCCGGCGGTCACCGTCACTGCGTCGCTCAGCCGGCGACAAACTCGATTCGCCGGTTCTTTGCCTTGCCTTCGTCAGTGCCGTTATCGGCAATCGGCTGCGTCTCGCCGTAGCCGACGGCGGTGAGATTCTCCGCCGGCACACCCTTCTCGATGAGGTAAGCCATCACCGCATCTGCTCGGTCCTGGCTGAGCTGAAGGTTGAAGGCATCGTCGCCGTCAGAGTCGGTATGGCCAGCGACCTCGACCGGACCATCGTTGGCAATCAGGAACTCGGCTGCGCCATCGAGCACTGCCTTACCTTCAGCCGTGATGACGGCGGAGCTGGTCTCGAAGTTGATGGGGGCAATACCAAGCGCATCATTCAGCGAGCCACCCAGCGACGCCACGACGTCGGGCGGAAGCAACACGGTGTCCACGATGTGCATGGTTCCGTTGGCGCCACCGATATCGGCCGACGTCACGTTTGCGCCATTGACGGTGGGGCCATCGACTCCGACCACGATGTTGAGGTCTGAACCTTCAAGCGTCGTCAGCTTTCCGTCAGCCAGATCCGCCGCGGTCAGGTTGCCCTCGACCACGTGATACTCGAGGACCCGTTCCAACAAAGCCGGATCGTTCTTGATCGAGTCGGGCACGTTGGCCATGGCTTCATCGCTCGGGCTGAAGATCGTGACCGGACCATCAGCTTCGAGGGTGTCTCCCAGACCAGCGGCTTCGACCGCTCCGAGGAATGCGCCGACGTTGCCGGTCTTTTCTCCGGCGTCGAGGACGTTGCCGGCGATCCAACCGTCGGCCTCGGGGGCATCAACATCGCTATCGGCATCTGCCTCCGCTTCGACTTCTTCCTCGGCTTCGACTTCTTCCTCGACTGTGGTTTCCACCGACGTTGTCGAGACGACTGCCGAATCATCGCCATCGTCACCCGTCGCAGCGTTACAGCCCCAGATGAAGAGGCCGAGCAGGCCCAAGAGAAGAAGAGGCCACCACTTCAACCATCCGGGCTTCGACTTCTTCACTGGCACGGCTGCTGCCGGAGTAGTGACTCGACGAGTGGCACCGCCACCGGCAGCTGCCGCCACCTTCGGTGTCGAGGTGACTGCTCCCGCTACCTTCCGCGCTGCAGCTGGAGCCACCAGGGCACCGAGTCCGCCAAGGCCAGCAATCTTGGACAAGTTGGCGGCAAAGCCACGATCGTCCTCGTCAGATCCTCCGTCGAGCAGACCAAGAACAGGTCCGAATCCGGCCGATTCCATAGCAACACGTTCGTTGCTCAACTCGCCAACGAATGCCTGCTGATCAAGCCCTCGTTCCGATTGACGCTTCCCGAGGAAACTCATCACGACTGGAGCGAGTAGCGGCAAGAGCTTGGCGATCGCACCGACATTGAGGCCGGACTGGTCAGCAAGACCAGCTTGAACCTCGTTCTTTCGGCTGCCGAGCATGCCGTCGACCAGGAGGCCGCCGGCACCGTTGTTGTCGCCGCCATCGAAGACGCCGCCGATGTTGTCGAGGAGGCCGCCATCTTGGCCTTGCACCATGTCGAAGAGGCCGCGAGCGCCGCCTTGATTGCCGGCTCGTTTCCCGAGGCTGCCGAGCAGCAACGGGACGGCGGCTGAGAGTGCTTTCTTGGTGATGCTGGAATCTGCACCGACGGCGCGGGAAGCGGCGTCAGTGGCCGATGGGGCAGCCAGAAGCTGACCAATCTCGTCAAAGATTGCCATAGGGGTCTCTTCTTTCTTGCGGGTTTGAACCACTGCGGGGGAACTCGACCACGAAATGTTCGGGGTCCTTTACAAGACGGGCCCCAAGGCGAAGAAGTTGCACATACTTGAGAGTCAGCGCCACATTGTTACCCAACGGTAATAAAGGGTGTCCGAGTGAGCTCTCGCCCCTCAGCCATACTGAGTGGGATCGCCGGGCAGCCGGAGACGCACCCCATGTCTGATCCCAACACTCACGGCCCGTTCGGCCCGCCACCAACCAGCCCGCCAATCATGGGCCAGCCTCTCCCGGTGCAGCCACTGTCTGGCCAACCGCTGTCTGGCCAACCGCTGCCTGGCCAACCGCTGCCTGGCCAACCGCTTGCCGAACGACGACTACCGGGCCCGCCAGCCGCCGTAGGCAAGCGACCTACAGCTGATCGTCCCCGGTGGGGCATGGGCGACATCCTGCTCAGCATCCCGTTCATCATCGTCGTGAGCATCGTCGCCGGAATCATTGGTCTGGTGATCGCCGGGCTGGATGAGCTCGAAGCCATCGCCGACGGCACCTCGGACGAGCTGCCAATGGCTGTGCTGGGGCTTGCGCTCATCGGCCAACAGGCTGCCCAGGGAGTGTGGCCTCTTATTGTCAGCAAGTGGAAGGGCTTCGGGTCCGTCATCGATTGGCGCCTTCGTTTCACTCTCGCCGACCTTTGGATCGGCCCCGTTACCGGCCTCGGCATGCTGTTTGTCGCCGGACTGGCTGGTTTTGCGGCGACCGAGCTGATCAACCTGGAGGACGAGTCGGCGGCCAACAACACGACGTTCTTGACCGATGCCAAAGATTCGCCGTGGGTGTTCGTCCTCATCTTCGCCGTCGTCGTCGGCGCACCGGTGGCCGAGGAGATCTTCTTTCGGGGCCTCTGTCTGCGAGCCATCGAGAAACGGTTCGGCCTGGTGGTGGGAGTGATCGGCTCGACCATCATGTTCACCCTCCCCCACTTCATCGGTGGTGGTTGGAAAGGCACCTTCGTTCTGTTCGTCGTGATCGGCATCGTGGGCGCAGTGCTCGGTGCGCTGGTTGCCAAGTTGGACCGAATGGGGCCAGCCATCATCGCCCACATGGTGTTCAACGCGGTCGGCGTTCTCGGAGCGCTTGGCATCATTCAAGATCCGGAACAGGCCATCGGCATGCTGTTCCAGATGCTCTGACCATGACCTCCACCGAGCCAGCTCGCCCGACCCCCGACGAGGTTCTGATTGAGTTGACGGCTCACGTCAAGGCACTCGCCGGGCCCGACGCCGAACCCCGACCAGAACAGCTGGCCGCCGTCACCGCGGTGGTCGCCAATCGACAACGCACCCTTCTGGTGGCCCGAACCGGTTTCGGGAAGTCAGCGGTCTACTTCTCGGCCACCCGCATGCTCCGGGACAGAGGCTGGGGCCCCACCGTGGTGGTCTCCCCCCTACTGGCGCTCATGCGGGACCAGGTAGCTGCGGCCGAGAAGCTGGGCCTGGCCGCAGTCACCATCAACTCCTCCAACATCGACTCGTGGTCAGAGACCGAGGCCCGAATCGCCGCTGACGAGGTCGACCTGCTGCTCATCGCTCCCGAGCGTCTGGCCAACCCCGGCTTTCGCCGACGGGTGTTCGACACGTTCGTCTCAGAGGCCCGAGAAACCAGACCCTTCGCCCTGGTCTGCGACGAAGCCCACTGCATCTCCGACTGGGGCCACGACTTCCGCCCCGACTATCGCCGCCTCCGCCAATTACTGTCCGACTTGCCATCTTGGACCCCGGTGCTGGCAACCACCGCCACAGCCAACCAACGAGTCACCGACGACGTAGCTGCCCAACTGGGCGACGACACCCTGGTGCTCCGCACCTCCCTCGACCGCGAGTCGTTGCACCTGTCGGTGGTCGACCTGCCTGATGACGCCCACCGGCTGGCCTGGGCTGCCGAGACCCTGGGCGAACTCCCCGGCTCGGGCATCATCTACTGCCTCACCGTCGAGCAGGCCGAAACCACCGCCGCCTTCCTCCGCTCCCAAGGGCAGCAGGTCGAGGCCTACACCGGCTCGGTCGAGCCCGAACGCCGGCTCCAACTCGAGAAAGCGCTCCGGGGCAATCAGTTGAAAGCGCTGGTGGCCACCTCGGCTCTGGGCATGGGGTACGACAAGGGCGACCTGGCGTTCTGTGTCCATCTCGGCCTGCCACCGTCGCCGGTGGCCTACTACCAGCAGGTCGGCCGCGCCGGCCGAGCCATTGATCGGGCCGAGGTCGTCGCCCTCCCCCGACCGGCCGAGGACGGTGCCGTCTGGCGCTGGTTCGAGTCTGTCTCGCTGCCATCGGAAGAGCTGTGCCGGGCCGCCCTGGATCAACTCCACACCGTCGAACCGACATCGGTGGCGGCCCTCGAGCAGTACGTCAACCTCGGACGCAGCCGACTCAGCACGCTGCTCAACATCCTCGAGGTCGACGGTGCCGTCGAGCGAGTGGGCGGCGGGTTCATTCGCACCGGGGCCAACTGGCAGTACAACCACGAGCTGGCCTCCACCCTTCGCACGCTCCGAAGGGAAGAGTCAGACCAGATGCTCACCTGGGCCGCACTGCCCGGATGCCGCCTTCGCTTCCTGCGGGAAGCGCTGGACGATGCCGAGGCGGTCGATTGCGGCCGCTGCGATCGTTGCACCGGACACACCTTTCAGCGCGATCCCGACGAGCTGCTCGTGGCTGCCGCCCAAGACGCCCTTCGAGGCAGCGATCTCGTCGTCGATCCTCGCAAGCAGTGGCCTACCGGCCTCGAACAACCGAAGGGCCGAATCAAACCCGAGCGGCAGGCCCAACCAGGCCGCGCCTTGGCCCGCCTGGGCGATGGTGGCTGGAACGTCGTGGTTGAACGACTGATCACCGACGCCATCGGTGCCGACCAGGTGGCACTACCTGAAGCCCTGCTCCCAGCACTGGCTGCGGTTCTGAAACGATGGGACTGGGAGAGTCGACCAACCTGGATCTGCCCGATGCCATCGCGACGCCGAGCGCCACTCATCGAAGCACTGGCCACCGGACTCGGCACCCTGGGCAAACTCCCTGTGCATCACGCGCTCACCGGCACCGACTCTGAGCTTGCCCCGGCCGACGCGTTCCAGGCCGACCAGGCCAACTCTGCTCATCAAGTTGGCAACGTATGGCACCGATTCTCCATAGACATGACCGCCCTACCCGCTCCCGATGTTCTGGCTGGCCCGGTGCTGCTGATCGACGATGAGGTCGACAGCCGATGGACTCTTACCGTCGCCGCCCACCTTCTCACCGGGGCCGACTCAGGGCCGGTGCTTCCGCTGGCTCTCCGGGCCCGCTGATGCCGCTCGGCCCACTCCCCACTCAACTGGCCGACGCGTCGACCGCCATGGCCCTATACCTAGGGCCATGGACATTCTCTTTGTTGCCGGTTTCGCTTCCATCTCCACCGATGTTGAGGCCGGAAAGGCCTTTTATCGGGACGCCCTCGGACTCCCGCTGGAAACAGTCAACGGCGACTACCTAGCCATCGACGGCTATGAAGGCACCAAACATCTTGGCGTGTGGCCCCTGGCCGATGCCGCCCAGTCGTGCTTCGGTACACCAGAATGGCCAAGCGAGATCCCGGTGCCGCAGGCCACCATTGAATTCGAAGTGGCCGACGTCGAGGCGGCTGCCGCCGAACTGGTCAGCGCCGGGCACACGTTGCTTCACGACACCCGCACCGAGCCATGGGGGCAGGTGATCGCCCGACTGCTTGGCCCCGAGGGCCTACTGGTTGGCCTCTGTCACACACCTTGGAACCACGAAACCTCGGACTGACGAGACACGGCTAGCCCGCTTCATGACGACGCAACGTCAGGGCATTCACTTAGTCTCAAACCATGACCTCTCATTCCATTCGGGGCGCCGCCATTCACCATCAGACGGCCGGATCAGGACCTGCTCTCATCTGGGGCCACGGCCTCACCCAGAGCTGTGCTCTGGAAGATGCCGACCCCCGCATCGACTGGACCAAGGTGCCGGCCACCGTCACCCGGTACGACGCTCGGGGCCATGGCGTCAGCGACTCGACCACTGACCTCGATGGCTATAGCTGGGAAGCTCTCGCCCTCGATCAGTTGGGGTTGGCCGATGACCTTGGCATCGACACCTATGTGGCAGCCGGAGCCTCCATGGGTTGCGGCACCGCTCTACACGCCGCAGTCCTGGCCCCCGAGCGGGTAAACGCTCTCGTCTTGATGATCCCTCCGACGGCCTGGGAGACGAGGGAAGGCCAGACCGCGCAGTGGGAGGCAGCGGCCCACGTTGTACGAACCAAAGGTGTCGAGCCCATGATCGAAGCTCGTCGGGCCATCGCCCCACCCGACCCGTTCCGGGGCGACCTCGAACAGGTAGCCAGACGAGAGACGGCTCTCCGCTCTTGGGACACCGAGCGGCTGGCCCAGGTTTTCCTCGGTGCAACCAGGGCCGACCTCCCACCCCGAGAAGCCATCGCCAACATCACCTGCCCCACCCTCATCCTGGCCTGGACCGGTGACCCGGCCCACCCCCGCACGACCGCCGAAGAGCTCCACAGTCTGCTGCCCGACAGTCAGCTGCATTTGGCCAGCACTCGGGCCGAGCTGGACCAATGGACAGCCCTGACGGCAGCCTTCGTTGCCAACCAGACCAGCCGAACAGAAGAAGGAACGAACTGATGGGTACCTATCTCGTTGTGGTGATGACCAATCCCCGGGAAGGCATGGACGACGACTACCTCGACCACTACGTCAACACCCACCTGGCCGATGTGCTTCGCACCACTCCGTTCACCTCAGCTCAGCACTTCAGTCTCGAAGCCCAGAAGGGAGAGCCGTCGGCCCATGGCCATATGGCTCTGTACGAAACAGAGGCGGAAAGCGCCGAAGAGGTCATCGAGCAGCTCGAAGCCAACCGGGACGACCGGGAGCAGAGCAAGTCCATTAACCGTCGAGATGCCGCTCTGTGGATCTTCAGTCCCAACGGCGACAAGCACGTGGTGGACGTCTGACCACTGGCGGGACCTACGTCAGATAGACCCTCAGGCCAGCGACAGCTACTTCGTCGTCGCTCACGTAGCAGTCCCGGGCCTTGGCCCCGGCCAGCACGGCATCTCGGTCGGCAACCTTCACGTCGATGCCGCCCAGGCCTTCGCCCCGACCATCGGTGGCTTCAACGAACCGAAGGGTTGCGTTGTCGAGTTCGAAGGCCGGATTGCCGTCGGCATCGGAGCCCAGATCGATCTCGGCCATGTCAGCCCACCGTTTGGCCAGAGCCTCGGGCTCGGGGCTCTGCAACTCGGCTGCCGTGATGCCCTCGACGGCATCGGTGCGGACGTAGGGCTCCCAGTTGCGACCGGCCGGGTACCACGGCCCGCCTTCGGCGTCTCCCCCTTCCATCGTCATCTGGTCCATCTCGAAGAAGGAACCACCGGTATCGCCAGGGTGGAGCTGGATACCGTCGTGGTCGCCGGGATGGCTCAGATCGAACGCGATTCGGATACCCAACTCGGCTGCCCGTTCTCGACGACGAGCGACGTCGTCGACCTGGGTGATGACCATGTAGCCGGAGTCGCCGCCTCGCCGTTCGATGTAGCGGCCGCCGGCAGTTCCCTCGGCAATGGGGGTGACTACTTCGAGGAACTGGGTGCCGATGGGCCACAGCATGTTCTTGAGGCCGAACTGCTTCACGCCGGGATCGGTGAAGCAGGCTTCGACGCCGAGGACGGTGCCGATATCGGTGGCCGACTTGTGAAGGTCGGAGGTGACGACGGCGATCTGACGCAGGCGGATCCACATGGTTCAGCGTTCTTTCTTGATGACGATGACGGGCACGGAGAAGGCTCGCTCGACCCGACTGGGAAGATCAAGTCGCAACCAGCGGGACGCCCCGGGGGCATGGGTGGAGATGATGATCTCGTCAAAGCTCGACCGGCCCATGACCTGGGTGAGGGCGGCAAAGGGGTCGGCGCCACCGATCTCGCTGGTGATCATCGACGAGTAGTCGCTGAGCCGGTCGGTGAAGGTATCGAGTCTGGCCTGGGCCCGATCTCGATCCCGGGCGTGGGCTTCGCGGAGGCCAACCAAATCGACCGTGGCGTACCCCGAGACGGGGTCTCCGGTGACGGCTCGGAGCCGTTGGGTTTCCTTCGACGGTGTCGCCGGGACCAGCACGTGAAACTCCGATGGCCCAGCCGCCACCCGTTCGGCGACAAGACCGGGGATGATGTCGCCGGCCAGTGTCTCGTTGGCGATCACCAGAAAGCGCCGGACTGAGACGTCGGGCTGGCCAACGACCGGGTTGGGGCGGGAGCGGTCGACCTGGAATGCCACTTCGAGCTTGATGCGATAGCGGGCCACCTGGCCGTCGACGATGGTGGTGTCCATCTCCATCACGTTGGCCATGTCGAGTCCGACGATGGTCTTGGCTGCCTCGGCCACACCCCGCCGGGCTGCATCCTCCCAGGACTCTGAGGATGTGGCGACCAATCGAATGACCTTGAACGTCGGTTCTCTTCGTTCGGTGTCGGGCATGGGTCGGTCCGTCTACTCGGCGATGTCGCCGGTGAAGTCGTCCTCGTGCTTGAACGACAGGCGCACCTTGGACCGGAACAGAACAACGGCGCCGTCTTCGACCACCACATCCTGCTCGATGACCCGGGCTACCCGAAGGTCGCTGAGGGTTCTCGCTGCCTCGGCCACCGCGTTGGCTGTTGCCTTCTCCCACGAATCGGCACTGGTGCCGATCAACTCGATGACGTTGTACACGCTTTCGGTCATGGCGTATCCCTTCGACGTTTGCCGATCGTGCGGCAACAGTAACCAGTCGGAGCCGACGGCGCCGCGCCAACGGAGAACAGCGCTCTACCGTGGTGACCGATGGACGCAACGCACGATTCGACAACCCGCACTATGCCGGAACGCTTCGAGGGTTTTCCCGGGCTGATGCAGGGTGGCTACCTGGCCAGCGTGGCGGCTGACGATCTCACCGGCCCGGTCCGGGTGGAAATCCGACGCCCGGTGCGCCCCGGCGACCAGTTGACGGTCGAACGCCAAGGTACAGAGCGAACCGTCAGTCTGGCCGACCAACTGGTGATGCGAGCTGAGGTCGACGACATCAGGGCAACCGTTCCTGCCGCGCTCGATCTTGATGATGTCGAGGTCGCGGTGGCGGCCGAGCTCCCATGGCCCAAGCCGTTTCCCGGCTGCGCCGGTTGTGGCGACCGGCCCGACGGCCTGGGGTCTCAGATCCGACCGCTTGGTACCCGGATGGTCGGCGACTGGACTCCAGGCATTGACCTGGCCGATCCAGAGAGCGTCGCCGGTCCGGTGCCGTCGGTCTCGGCCGATGCCATCTGGACCGTGGTCGACTGCTTTACGTCGTGGGCGTTGTTTGCCCAGCCGCCTGACAACGTCGGGGACACCTACGTCACCGGCAACATTGCGCTCGACATCCAGGAGCCATTGCACGTCGGCCACCGGTACTTTCTGGACTCATGGGTCGACCACGAGGTTGCGCCGGGCACCTTCAAGTTGGGCAGCGTGGTTGTCGGTGGCGCTATTCGTGATGCTGCCGGGCGAGTCGTGGCGCTCGCCGATCAGGAGCTCGTCCGCACCGAAGGTTTCGGTATGGATCCCCACAACGTGACAGCATCAACTGATGGCTGAACCCATCCACACTCATACCGACAGCATCGAGATCTCTGCTCCCCCAGAGAAGGTCTGGGACATGGTCACCGCCATGGACCGCTACGGCGAGTGGAGCTCGGAGAACACCGGCGGTTACTGGCGCAAGAACGAAGACGGCGAGCCAGGTACCGGACAGATCGGCGACATGTTCGTGGGTACCAACAAGCTGGGCGACGTGGAGTGGAAAGCACCGGTGGAGATCGTCGAGCGGGAGGAAGGTCGTTCGTTTGCCTTCGTCACCGGTGGCTTGGAATGGAACATCGCCCTTTGGCGCTATCAGCTCGACCCAATCGAAGGCGGCACCCGACTCACCGAGAACTACGAGCTGCGAAAGCTCTCGCCCCTGATGGAAGAGAACGGTCAACCGGAGATCGATCAGCGGCGAGAGAACATGATTAACAGCATCCGGGCCACGTTGGAGAACATGAAGGCAGCAGCCGAAGGCTGAGGACAGAGCGGAAAGCTGAGCTCAGCCTTCTAGTTGCTTCCGATAGGCGGCCGGCGACGTTCCGACTTCGGCGGTGAAGCTGCGGGTCAGGTGAGCCTGATCGCTGTAGCCGAGCTCGGCGGCCAGCCGGGCCCAATCGGTGTCGTGGCGTCGAGCAGCCTCGGCAGCCAACTGCACGCGGGCCCGTTGGATGACGAACTTCGGGGTTGCTCCGACGTAGCGGGCGAACAGGCGCTGCACCTGCCGGGTCGACGCGCCGAGTCGGGCCGCCAGATCGTCAACTCGGCCGAGCGACGGGTCGGCCAGCATCAGCTCGACTACCTCGGACATTGTCTCTCCCAATGTGACCTCGCTCGGGGCCCGTGGTTCGAGGAACCGGACGAGACAGGACACGATGACGTCAAGGTCCTCACCGGCGGCAAAGACCTCCTTTGCCAGTTCGGTGCCAGCCGGTCCGAAGACTTCCTCGATTGCCAGCCGTTGCTCGGCGATGGTCGAT
>CALHBU010000344.1 GCA_937930655.1 uncultured Acidimicrobiales bacterium
CTCATCCCACGAGGGATCTATTGGCCAAGATCTTCGAGCTCGAGAATCAACAGGTGCACGTGGTTGTGCCCGATGTCGGCGGTGGATTCGGGGCCAAGTCCCGCACCTACCCCGAGGAGCTGGTGCTTGGCTGGTATGCCCGAGCGCTTGGTCGTCCGGTGAAGTGGACCGAGACTCGAAGCGAGAACGTTGCCGCCATGCCCCAGGGTCGCGGCCAACTCCAGTACGCCAAGCTTGGTGGCACGAGCGACGGCGTGATCACCGCCTACCAGCTCGATGTGTTCCAGGACGCCGGCGCCTACCCGATCATTGGAGCGGTGTTGGCCGGCAATACCCAGCGGATGCTCACCGGCACCTACGAGATCAGCAATGTCGGCTTCAACGGCACCATCGTGATGACCAACAAGGTGTCGACTACCGCCTACCGCGGCGCCGGCCGACCCGAAGCAGCGGTGGCGATTGAACGCATGATCGACCGCTTTGCCGATGAGATACAGATGGATCCGGCCGAGGTCCGACGAAAGAACCTGGTGCCCAAGTTCACCGAGCCCTACACCACGGGGATCGGCACCGTCTATGACGTAGGCGACTACCCGGAGGCTCTTCGGCTGGCGCTGGACGGCATCGGCTACGACGACCTCCTTACCGAACAGGCTGTCCGTCGGGAGCGGGGCGACCGCACGCTGCTCGGCATTGGTATCGGGGTGTACGTCGAGATCACCGCCGGCGGGCCAGGAGGTGAGTTCGGCTCGGTGGAGTTCACAGACGACGGTCGGGTTCGGGTGGTGAGCGGGAGCACGCCCTACGGGCAGGGACACGAGACCACGTGGGCCATGATCGTGGCCGATCGGACCGGCATTCCTATGGAGCAGATAGACGTCATCCATGGCGACACCGACCAGGTCGAACGTGGTGGGCTCACGGTCGGTTCGCGCTCGGTGCAACTGGGTGGGTCGGCCATCGCCGCCGCCACGACTCAGCTTGTCGACCGGGCTCGAGCCCAGGCGGCTGATCTGCTCGAAGCGTCACTTGACGATGTCGTTCTCGACACCGAGAGCGGACAGTTCCATGTGGTCGGCAGCCCGGCGGTGTCGGTCTCGTGGGCTGATGTGGCCGGCGCCATCGACGAGCCACTCCACGAATTCCACGACTTCACCGCCGAGATGCCGACCTTCCCCTGTGGGGCGCACGTGGCGGTGGTCGAGGTCGACCAGGACACCGGTGCCACCAACCTGCGACGGATTGTGGCCGCCGACGATGCCGGCAAGCTGATCAACCCGCTTCTGGCCGAGGGTCAGGTGCACGGCGGCCTGGCCCAGGGAGTGGCCCAGGTGTTGCTGGAGGAGATCGTCTACGACGACGACGGCAATCTTCTCACCAGCAACTTCATGGACTACCCGGTCATTTCAGCCGCCGAGCTGCCATCGTTCGAGGTCGTCCATCTCGAGACTCCCACCTGGGTTAACGAACTGGGCGCCAAAGGAGTCGGTGAATCGGGCACGGTCGGCTCCATCCCCGCCGTGTACAACGCGGTCGTCGACGCGGTGTCCCACCTCGGCGTCCGCCACCTCGAGACGCCGTGCACACCGGAGAAGGTCTGGCGTGCCATCCAGGAAACTGGCAGCTGAGAGTGGGGCGGACTCCACCGAGCGCTGCCAGTTTCGGGGTGGGTGGCCGAGGATCTAGGTTGGCGCTGGGAGGACCACCATGCTGAGCGCCGAAGACAACGAGCTACTGACCCGAACCAATCACGATCAACCGATGGGTCAGTACTTTCGCCGGTTCTGGCAGCCGGTGGCGTTGTCGGCAGAGGTGGCTGAGCCCGACGGACCGCCGGTCAAGGTCGACATTCTGGGCCAGGAATTCGTGGCCTTTCGAGACACCGATGGTGTGGTCGGCCTTCTCGATGCTCACTGTCCTCACCGCGGGGCTCACCTCTACTTTGGTCGGAATGAGGAATGCGGCATCCGCTGCGTCTACCACGGCTGGAAGTTCGCGGCGGACGGCACCGCGGTTGACCTTCCAAACGTTCCTGCCGGTGCGCCTATGCACGACACCATGCGTATTGGCTCCTATCCAGTGGAGGAGCGGGGTGGCTTCGTGTGGGCCTATCTGGGTCCCGACCCCGACAAGCGGCCCGATCCACCGCAGCTCGAGTTCACGATGGTGGCCCCTGAGAACTGCTACGTCACCAAGCAACTGTCGGAGTGCAACTGGGCCCAGGTGATGGAGGGCGATCTCGACACCTCCCACTTCTCGTTCCTCCACATGCCGGCCCCGTCTGTTCCGTCTCATGAGAACCCTGACGCTCCCGCCGACGAGCGTCGCCTCCGCATGATCCGCGAAGACCCAATGCCGGACTTCACCATCAAGGATCACGACGTCGGCTTTGTGGTTGGCGGGGCGAGGGATTGCGGAGACGGCAACAACTATTGGCGTATCACCCAGTTCATGCTGCCTTCCCATGGCACCGGGCCGTCGACCCTGCCCGGTGAGACCTACCTTGGCTTCACCATCGTGCCCATCACCGACGACGCCTGCTGGATCTTCACCTATGCCTGGAACCCAGAGCGGCCACTGGCCGATGACGAACGAGAACGACTGGCCAACGGTCATGCGGTGTTCGCTGCCCTCGACGACAACTTCCGGCCGCTGGCCAACCGGGACAATGACTTCCTGATCGACCGGCAGATGCAGAAACACGAGACCTTCACCGGGGTGAAGGGGTTTGCCGAGCAGGACCTGATGGTCCAACAAAGCCAGGGTTTCATCGTCGATCGCACCTCCGAACATCTCACCAAGACCGACGCTGCCATTGTTCGCTTCCGTCGTCGTCTGCTCGATGGTGCCCGAGCCATGGCCGACGGGGTCGAGCCAGAAGCGGCCAGCATGTCAGGCGACTTCTGCACCCGGCCCGGCAGTTGGTTTGCTTCGGCCGAGACCGACTTCGATGGCGTGCTGGTGGAACGGTTCGGCGACCCACTGGGACGCGTCACGTGATATTCGAGGGTCAGGTCGAGTCGATCTACCGGGCTCCGGCCGGTTCGGCGCCGATGGAGATGCTCACCTCAGCCACCCTGGTTGCCGGAGAGGGCATCACCGGCGACCGCTATGCCACCGGGCTTGGTCACTATTCGGGACGACCTCACGTTGACCGTCAGGTCACCCTGCTCGAATCGGAGGTTCTTGAAGCCCTGAGCCGCGACCATGGCGTCGAGTTGGCGCCGTCGGAGCATCGGCGGAACGTGACCACCAGCGGGGTGCCCGTTGGGCATCTGGTCGGTGCGTACTTCTCGCTTGGCGATTGCGTTCTCTACGGGGGCCGGTTGAACGTGCCGTGCGCCTACCTCGACAGCATTGTTGGCCGGAAGGTGTGGCGCAGTCTGGTCCACCGGTCGGGGCTGAATGCCAGGATCATCGTCGGCGGCACCGTCAGCCCTGGCGACCACATACGGCCCTTCGACCCCGCCACGCTTGACCCGGCGTTGGTGGCCGACAACGAGCAGACGCCGATCGAGCCTGCACCCGACGTCGTCTGACCGGCCAGACCGCCGGCGCCTCTTGAGGGGAGGCCCTGTTAGTTGGTAACAGAGCCCTACGGCGCGGTGCCGGTCCTGACCACGTTCTCTTTGGACTCAGAGAACGCCACCAACACCTGGATGCGTGACAAACGCCCTGCATCCAGTTCGTTGATCCAGAAGGCCCGTCCGGATGCTTCACCGGGCCGGCCCAAGACGTTCTGGTAGAGGGCGTCGACCAACTCGGCGTCGGTCAGATCGGTGCCATACCGGTCTTCGAACTCTGGAGAGCCAGCAAAGTCAGCGGCCATCCCAGTGAGTGAGAGGCCGCTAGACACCTGGTCGGTCCAGTAGGCGAACCCTTGAGCGTCAGGCGCACGATCGAAAACCGTTTGGTACAACCGCAAGACCTGTGACTGTTTGCTCGTCAATGGCTGGCTGGTACCCGTCCGATCGATGTTCTCTGGAGACTCGGAGAAAGCCAGGATGATCTGGACTGTGGTCAGATTGCCTGCGTCGAGTTGGGCGATCCAGTAGGCCCGCCCAGCCTTGTCTCCGGCTCGTCCCAGGACGTTTTGGTAAAGGCCATCGACCAGCTCGGCGTTGCTCGGCGACTCCCCGTAGCGGCTTCTGAACTCGGGTGAATCGGCCATGGCCGCCGTGATCTCAGGAAGCGAGACACCTGATTGGTACTGGTCGAGCCAGGAAGCCAAACCGGCAGCATCGGGCGCTCGTCCGAACACCGCCTGGTAGAGCCGAACGATCTGATCCCGAGCCGGGGCTGCAACGGCCGGTGTTCGTTGCTCCGTCCCCTGCACCGGCTGGTTTGCTGCTCCCGGCGTGCCAGCAGCGGTGTTCGAGGTCGACCAGTTGATGCCGACCTCGTTGTCGCTGGCTGGATCGATCAGCTCGACGGATGGTCCGTTGCCGTCGGGACCAGTCGGCCACTCGCCGGTCGAGCGGTACTTGACCGAGTCGATAAGGGACCCATTCTCGTTAAGAAGACTCAGTCGTTCGCCAGCCTTCTTGAGACCACCGTCGAACTGAACAAGCACCGTGCGCCTCGCATCGGGATACGCCGACTGGAACCCCGGAATGCTCTCGGTGAGCACCACGTAGCCACCGGGCATGATCACCGTGCCGCTATCGATCGTGAGGCCCACGCCATTGAGCTCCCAACCGGACAGGTCGACGCTGGCCGACGTGGGGTTGTAGAGCTCGACGTACTCGACACCGCCGTCAGCGGGGAAGTACTGGATTTCGTTGATGACGATTCCTGGCTGATCGACCTGGCTGGATGGGACTCGGCCATCATTTTCGAAGATCCTGCGGCGACCGTCGATTTCGTCGTTGACCATTGCTTCGGTGAAGTAGGTGTCGACGTACTCCCACGTCGCGGTATCGAGAGCCATCTCCTGGGCACTGATCGTGGGGTAGAACTCCGCTATCAGGGCATCGGTCGCAGACTCGGCCATCGGCCCGTCCAGCAAGGTGCGCACCCTCCGGTAGACCATCCGCTCAAGTGCGTGAACGTCGAGAACCGAATTCCAGAGTGGATTGTTGATGCACGTGAAGTCGAACCCGCCGGTGTCGCAGGCGCCGACGCCGTAGGTATCGGACAGGTCCCACGGATAGACCTGCCACAACTCCGTGCGCTCAGTGTCGTCGTGCATGTAGTAGTTCTGATCCCAGGTGTCGTAGTGGCCGATGATGAAGCTGACGGCCAGGAAGTTGATGATGTTGGGAATGTCGAGCTCGTCGTACAGATACTCGGTCTTGGCGTCGCTTGGCGGCAACGCCAGCGCGTCAGCCAAGCCGATGATCGGTTCGAGGTCATCGTCGGGTTGCTTCTTCTCGAAGCCGGTTGGGTTGTGGAACCCGCCACCAGCGCCCTTGTAGAAGCCTCCCGTTATGCCGCTGGCATCTCGCCACCGGTTGTCGAGCTTTTCCGAGAAGCGGTAGATCCCGTAGAACTCTCCGTTTCGCTGGACCCGAACGTGTTGGCTGCTGACGGTGGGGAACCCTGCTTCTTCGTAGAGGGCCCAGGCCGCGTGTTGCCGGCCGTAGGTCCAACCGAGCTCAGAGCCGAGGGCGAATTCGTCGACCGGATACCGCACCAGGTTGGGGTCGTTCATGGTCACGCCGCTTGGAAGATCCACGCTGAGCGCAAGTTTGTCGTTGTTCTCGCGGGCGTAGACCCCACCGCGGATCTTGATGTCGATGTTGTCGTACACGACACCGTTGATGACCATGACCGACCCGCTCACCCAGATCTCTTCTAGGGGGCTGTCGAACATCAGGTCGTAGTCGACCTCGGGGATGAACCACTCGACGAGGTCCATCCTGGTCGCTACCGATGGGTCGTTGACGACGACGCCGAGCCATCGGCGTCCATCGCGCCCGTCGGGTGCGGTCGCACCGGAAGCGGAGTCGGTGATGCGATAGCGGACAAGTTCTCCGGCCGCCTGGCCGGGAATGGTGGCGCTGAAGCTGCCACCGTTCGATGACATAGCGATCGTTTCCTCGGCGCCGAATCCGACGATGTAGACCAGGTTGAGCGACGCGGCGGCGCTGGTGGCCGTGACGCTGATTGCCTGGCCGGGTGCTGGCCGACTGGGGTTGGCGGTGACCTTGCCGATTGCGTTTGCCGCCGCAGCTGCGGCCGAGTTGGCGGCTCCAGGGGTGGGGTCTGCAACCGATGGGGCCCAGTTGGTGGCCGCCGAATTGTCGGAGGATGGGTCGATGAGCTCGAGCGATGGTCCATCGCCGTCGGGCGTTCCGGGCCATGGACTTGCATCGTCCCACTCGACCGAGTCGACGACGGAGCTCGATCCGGAGATCAGCTCGATCAGCTCGCCGCCGTTGGAGAGCTTGCCGGTGTAGGTTGCGATCGGAGCAACACCCCAGCGAGCCGATGTGTTGGCCCCCGTTGGGGCAACGATGGCATAGCCCCCGGGCGCCAGCGTGCCGGACAGAGGCTGCTGAAGAACGATGGCCGGATCGCCGGCCGGGCCGAACGTGTAGCCAGCAAGGTCAACCGCGGTATCGCCAGGGTTGTGCAACTCGAGGAACTCGTTGTCGTCGACCTCGTTGTCCTCGTTCGGGTCCGCCAGTGGGTGGTAGTGGATCTCGTTGATCACCACCGTGCCGTCGGCCGCTGTCGCTGCGCTCGGTACCCCGGCCAACAACGTCGCCAGCACCACGAACACAACAGCCAATTGTCCGGTTCGTGCTTTCGTCCAAACTGCCATCGGTGCACTCCTTTGAAGAACGAACGGTCACTCTATGTCCTTGAACGGGACTCTCCGTGATGGAGCGTGAACCTCGTCAAGCTACGCCGATGGAAGAACGTCCACCAACCCGGCTCGATGTTCGCCGAGGAGCGAGAAGTGGGTGGCGTCATCGACGAGGATGTCGTTCAGCGTCAGAGCGGTGTCAGCCAAGGAGATGACAGCCGAGTCGGGGACGATCGGTGGGAGGCCGGGTGCGACGCCGTGGCCGGCTCGGATCAGGGTGATGGCAATGCCCGTCACTAGTTCGGCCGAACCGTCGGTCATCATCGAGGCCAGGTCGGACTCGAGCGCCGTTGCGGTGAGGGGGTTATCGGGCCCCTCGGAGAGCTTGGCCAGAATGTTCTGGCCAACGAACTCAGCCATCGCAAGAGGCGTCTTGTCCTCGGGAAGGACCCGACGCGGGCCACCATCGACTAGCACCAGATGCTCGACTAGATCAGGTCGACAGGCGGTAGCCAGCGCTGCCACGTGGCCGCCGAAGGAATGGCCGACGAGGGTCACCGGGGTTTCCCGCCGTTCGAGCAAGCTGACGATGTCGGCGGCGTGGGCTCCGATACCCCACGGGCCGTCCAGCGAACTGGATCCCCGACCGCGGAGATCGACGGCGGTGAGCGCTCTCGAACCAGCGAGGTCGGCCGCCACTGCATCGAACGCGCCACCGTCGCCGTCGACACCGTGCAGCAGGATGGCCTCCGGACCCGGTCCGCTCCACGTACGAAGGGCCAACGTGCCGTGAACCGCAGCGACAGACGAGACAGAAAGAGCCATCGGCCCTGTCTACTGGTTTGTTCCGTCGTTGGCGCCGCCGAAACATACGTCCAATAGAGTCGCCGAATGGACGTCGACATTCACTTCTACTGCTCCGTGCCGATGTCCGATGCCGGTGCCGCCGGCCCTCTGCCCACCGATCGGCGGTACGGCCAGAGCGACTTCCTTGCCTGCTACGAGAACCTTGAGCACTGGGCGGTTACCGCTGATGGTCTCGGTTACGGCACCTTGTGGCTCACCGAACACCACTTCCAATACGAGGGCTATGAGGTTGTACCGAACCTGGTGCAGTTCGGACAGCATCTTGCTTCGCTTACCAAGAACATCAAGTTCGGGCAGGCATTCAATGTCGTTCCGCAGTGGCACCCCATTCGTTTGGCCGAGGACTTCGCCATGGCCGACGTTCTCACCCGGGGTCGTATGGTCTTTGGCGTTGGCCGGGGGACCGTGCCTCGTGAGTCAGAGACGCTCGGCGGGGTCGTCGCTTCGGGCGACAACGCCATGGCGGCCGAGCAGGACCGTCTCAACCGAGAGATCTTCGAAGAGGGCATGGAGGTCATCCGAGCAGCTTGGAGCAACGAGAGCTTCAGCTTCACCGGCAAGCACATGGTGTACCCACCACCCGGTATCCCCGACCGAGGCTCGACGGTCAAAGAGCTCACTCTGGTGCCGAAGCCGACCACGTTCCCCGAGCTGCCGCCGATCTACCAGCCGTGTACGTCACCGGCCACCCTCGACTACGCGGCCAGGGTTGGCCACATCGGCATCATGACCAGCGGACCACTCGAACGAGTGGCCGCCTCGTGGGATCAGTTCGCCGAGTTGGCTTCTGGCTACGGCCGCGACCTGGCACCCGGTGAGGGGCGGGCGTATCACACCAATGTTCACGTGGGCCGCACGACCGCCGACGCACTGGCCTCAGGCCGAGACGGTCACGACGAGTACATCAAGTTCCTGTCGCCCTATGGCCGCTTCAAGCACTACAAGGGTGGCGAGGTGCCGTTCGACTTCAAGCCCTCGGTCGAAGAAACGATGGCCGAGGAGACGATGGCTATCGGTTCCATAGAACAGGTCGCCGATCAGCTTGGTCGGTTCGCCGATCGGCTCGACATTCGCCAGCTGCTGTTGTTCCCTGACTTTCCTGGTCTCGCCCGAGAGCAGATGGATGAACAAATGCACCTGCTCGCAGAAGAGGTTCTGCCCCGAATCGGAGTAGACCTGTCCAATGGTTGATTCTCGAAACCTGGCTGACCTCCGAGCCCCCGATGTAGCCAAGCACCTCACCGCCAACTCCATCCTTATCCAGCCGGTCGGCGCCACCGAGCAGCACGGCCCCCACCTGCCGTTCAACACCGACCTTGTCATCGCCGATGCCGTATCGACTGAGCTGGTGAAGCGGTTCGGTGACCAGCACGACCTGTGGTTGCTCCCCGCCCTGCCCTACAGCAAGTCCAACGAGCACGCATGGTCAGCCGGGTCGGTGTGGTTCGGCCCCGAGACCTTCCTGGCCATGCTTAACGACATTGGTCGCTCAGTGGCAACTCTGCCGTGCCGGCGGCTTGTGTTCCTCAACGGGCACGGCGGCAACTCGTCGCTGCTCAACGTCGCTTGTCGCGAGCTTCGCCTCCACCACAATCTCCTGCCGTTCCTGGCCCACCCAGCCGTGCCACCCGACCAGGGTGGCGAGTCGAGCGCTGACGAAGAAGGCATGGGTATTCACGGCGGTCTCCGAGAGACGTCGATGATGTTGCACCTGCGGCCGGACCTTGTCGATCTTCCGTCGGCCGAACGTCGCATCCCGGAGAGCTTGGTCGACAACAAGCATGTTCGTTTCGGTGGCACGGTCAGCTTCGGTTGGATGAGCAACGACTGGCACGAAGACGGCTACATCGGCGACCCCACCGGAGCCACCGCCGAGGCCGGAGCCGTCGCATTCGATGGGGCCGTCGACATGCTCGGTGAAGCCATGGCCGAGGTCGCGGCCTACACCGCACTGTAGGCAGCGCGCCCGAGCCCCAGAATCAGCGGCGGAGTTCGAGGGTGGCCATGATGGCAACCGCCTCACTCAGGAAGTCGCTGTTGAGGTCGCCCTGCGCAACCATCGCTGCCGGACCGGTGGGGTGTTCAGGGAAGAACCACACCCGTTGAGCAACCGTTGACAGCAACGGCTTCACGGAGCCATACGAGGTGATAAGCGCATAGTCACACGGCTCATCGGCAGTGCACGGCGACGCGGGGTCGACCGACACTTGGAAGCTCACTACCGGCATGGTGTCGCCATTCGGCCCGCTCAGCTCGACGCGTTCCACGTCGTCGATGACAAGCCCAGCCGGAGGATCGGAGATGATTGCTTCGATGTCGTCGACCGGCCGAGCATCGCCGGCCCTGATAGGACCGCCGGCGATCGGGGCAAGCTCTTGGATGTCGTTGATCCAAACCAGGTCGCGATCACCAGGACCAATACTGCCTGCCCGTGTCAGAACCACGAACCCGGGGAAGTTCGGTTGCACAAACCAATCGTCGGGTACCTCGACCGAGACAGGAATACCGAAGTTCAACAACTCGTATCTTCCAGGCTCAAGTGGAACAAAGGGCTCTCCAAGCGGCGTCACACCGGAGACATCCTTCGAAGCCTCTGCTGGTGCCGGGGGTCCGCCTGCGTTGGCCATTTCGAGGAACTCGCCAGCGGGCAGCGGTGGATCGAAACCGGGCCCGGTCAGTTCGATGCTCTCAATGAGCGTGCCAAGAAAAGGCAACCACGCATCGGCCGACGTTCCCGGGTCGACGACGCCTGCGACGAGCACTCCGCTTGGAGTGTCGGCCAGGAACTCGATGTTGCTGGCCCCGGGCCCGAATCCACTCTCGACTGGCCCACCGAAACGAGCGTCGGCAAAGGTGAAGAGGCTGTTGTCGCCGCCAGTCATCGTGTAGCCGACAAGTTCGTAACCGAGTACCTCAATCTTCGTGTCGGTAGGAGTTACCTCGACTCCAACTTCTCGAACAGCATCGAGGTACTGCTCCACCGATTCCAGCTGTCCGCCTCCCCCCAGCATCGAGGTCAGACCGAAGGTGGCAAGGCCAAATCCGTCGGTCTTGCTGATCTCGTCCCGAGTCGTGACCACGATGTGATCCCCAGTCACCAGAACCACGCTTTCCGCAGGTGCTTCGAACCGCACGCCACCCATCGTCGACGACACATACGAGGTCGTCGGCCCCTGGTCCGTTTCGATGGTGATGAGCTCGGACGCTGTCTCTGCTGCGGATGTCTCCTCTACCGATGTCTCTGTCGCTGCAGGTTCGGCCGAATCGTCAGTTGTCGGCTCGGCGCTCTCGCTCTCTGTTTGTTCAGCAGCAATCGACTCCGTCGTCGGATCGTCGGTGCAGGCGGCCGCCAGCATCCCGGTGACGGCGGCCAGCGCCACCAGACGTCGGCCTGTGAACGTGCGTGTAGTCATTCTGTCTCCCTCGTGATTGGTGCCTACAACGCCAACGACCTGGCGATTCCGTCGGTGTCGACAAGAAATGTCTGAAAAGGTGTGGCTCGCGAGACAGATTGTGGTCTCACCCGACGTTGTTCAGGTGTGGGCAAGAGAAGCCGGGTGGTTGACAGCTGTAGGGGGGAGCTCGATTGAAGCAGCAAGAAGAGCTCGTGGCGCTCTATGAAGCGAACGTTGACGACCTGTACCGATTCTGCCTCGCCAGAACCGGCAGCGAGGCGAGTGCCGAGGATGCAACCTCTGAGGCATTCCTTGCAGCGGCCCGCACGTTCGCCGCCGGACGGGGCGTTGACGTCGATCGGCCATGGCTTTTTGTTGTCGCCCGACGCCGAATCGTCGACCAATGGCGCTCAGCCGAGCGCAACCGAAGACGGGTCGAGCGGGCAGCGAGAGCCGCAGGAGGGCAGACCGGGGAAGATGACATAGGCCATTCGTTCGAAGATCAGCCAAGTGAACGGGTTCTGACGGCCTTGCGTTCACTCCCAACTCGACAGCGAGCCGCTCTAGCCCTTCGCTACCTCGACGAGTACTCGGTAGCAGAGGTCGCCACAGCACTTGCGGTCGACTACCGAGCAGCAGAGTCCTTATTGGCTCGTGGCCGGCGAGGCTTTTCGAAGGCATGGGCCGCTACCGCGCAACGAGAGGACGAGCGAGCATGACCAACGCTGAAGTGCCGGACGAAACGCTAGGTCATGCCGAGATCGAGCGACTTCTGTCCGCCGTGGTCGACGATCACGCGACAACGTTTCCCAATCGAGCAGGCCTTCGCCGAGAGATGCTGGAGCAGTTCGAACGTTCAGATCTTGGCGCCAGTCCTTCGCCGGACTCGTCCGACCGTTCGAAGGTCGGCTCTGGGGCGATAGACGAGCCGATGTCAGAGGTCATTGAGCTCGTCGGCACATCACGATTGCCCAGGCGGTCCTGGCGACCCCAGCTGGCTGCGGCCATCGTCGTCCTCCTTGTTTCTGTCTCGGTTCTGGGGCTGAGCTTGATGCAAGGCGGGAACGACTCGACGATCGACGCTACCTCGGACCAGACGCGGCTTGTCCCCGAAGGAGCGACGCTCCCCGCAGCGGTAGAGGAAGGTGAGCATCGCACCATGGTCGTGGGTGGAGGGATTCGTTTCGAGCTCCCCCAGGGAATCGAGGTTGTCGAAGAACGCCCGGGGCGTGTTGTCCTCGGCCGCCAAGACGATCTCGCCGATCCGAGAGCGGCCGTCACGGTTGCGACTCACGATGGCGGCGGGTCGCTTGGCGTGCTCGTCGCCGAGCTCGAGGAGCAGGGGTTTGTCACCCTCATCGAGTCGGTTGTCATGGCAGATCAAAAGCTCGTTACCGACTGGGAGGTCCGAGTTACTTCTGAAGGGAGCAGCCATTTCGGTTGCGACTCGGTGGGCCCCTGCGTTTCCCTCGGACCAATCGAGCTTTGGTCGAGAGGAGTGAACTACGTCGCTGAGATAACGGGCTCCGATGGGCAGTCGATCTGGTGGGTAGAGCAATCAGGTGTTCACCAAGACCCTTTTCTCCAAGATGCGGTCGAGATCCTGGCCACCCTTCGCTTCGAATGACGCCGGCACCTTAAGCGCCGCTCTCTAGCTGACGATGGCGTCCCAGCGTGCAGAAGCGATGTCGACACACGTGTGGACATCATCGGCGAGTAGTCGGCGACTGGCCACGAGTGCTTCGGCTTCCACTCGAATCTTGGCCAGATAGTCGGTCTTGTCGCTATAGCGGTCGGCAATCGACGGCCGAGTGTCGCCGTCGCCGGCCTGTTCGGTGGCGAACGGAACGGTCGAACCGAGGTACTCGAGGATCTGCTCGCTCGCTCCGATGGACTCGTGACGCGGATTCCAACCGGTGTGGGTGGCCAGTGGCACGGAGATGTCGGGCATGCGAACGCCAGCAATCTCGTTGCCATCGGCATCGACGGCCGACACGGTGCAGGGGTAGGCAGCACCGGTCGGGGTAGCCGGGAATCGGCCTACGCCTTTGTCGTCATCGGGTCCGAGGTCGATCGGTCGGATAGTAAAGAGGCTGTCGCTAGAGGGGCGAACCACAGGCACCGTGTCGGTGAGCTGATCGAGCACCTTGCTCCGAGGCACGGCGGTGCCGTCGTCGACCCGTGGCACGGCGTTGGCCGGGGGTTCGGTGTCATCGACCACCCATGATCGGAGGTTCAGCAGGGCTGCTCGCATCAGCGGCGTGTAGTCGATGATGTTGAAGTTGTTCCCCGGCTTGGTGCCGAACACGCTGTCCGATGTGAGCAGCGCGACTCCCGAACTGTGCTGGGTAGAAGACCAGAGATAATGACGGGTGTCGGCCGGAGGCTCGATGTCGGTGCCGTCGGAAGCACTGGTGTGGGCCAACGAAGCATCGCCCCGCCAGTACTCCGAGGAGGTGTTGGTGTAGATGATCTTCGGCATACCGGCCTGCCGCTGCCGAGAGAGCAGGCCATCGGTCCGGCCCGATGCCGGATCGACCTGGGGCTCGTCGGCAAAGGGGAAGCGGTGGCCAAAAGTCGGCGTCGGCTGGACCGATGGCTGGGCGCCCCGGTGGTTGAACTCACCCCTGCGGCCGCCGGCAATATGGGACAGCAGGCCGTCGTAGACCGGCGAATCGTCGGCTCCACGGTTGAGCCCAACCTGTAGATAGTGGCGGAGAAAGCGGCCGCACTGGGATTGGCCGGTGACGATCGAGTGATCGAGCTGGCCGGCGCACGGGTTATCGCTGGCATCAGAGCGCAGGAAGGCACCGAAGTCCCGAATGGCCAGCAGGCCGGCGCCGGCCCAGCGGGAGGGGGAGGTGTTGTAGATGAGGTCGTAGGTAACGCCGGGCTCGAAGCCACCGTCGAGCCAGACATGATCGGCGTCGGGCACTGGTGCGCCGTCGTCGCCGACGTTGGCGAAGCGCCAGGTGTCCCGGGGAATCTCCACTGGAGTGCCCCACAGGCCGTCCCGCCGGGTGAGGCGGGCCGATTGGTCGTCGAGGTCGGCGGTGGGGAGCGTCTGGTGGCCTCCCAGCATGCCGACGTGATGGTCGGTGAGATCGGTGGCTTGAGTCTGGGTATGGAGCAACAACCGACACTGGACCTCTGTGGTCTGCAGGTCGCCGTTGGCGTCGACGACCGCTGGAACCGAGATGCCCATTCGAGCCGGGCTGCGGGGTACGTCCCATTGCCACCCGCACCAGGCGACCGTCCAGCCTTGACGGAGGAGTAGCCCGTCGCCGGGATCGATCTCCTCGGTGTGTTCCAGCACCGCAGGGGCCCGGTTGTAGATAGAGAACGCGGTGCGACGACCACGGTTCGGCACTTCGACCATGGCCGTACGGCATCCGGCGTCGGCATCGACCGGACGGAGAATGGTGATGTCGCTATCGAAGCGGACCAGACCGTCGTCGCTTCGTTCGACGTTTTCAACATCGACAACGCCGAGGTTGCGAGGGTCGGTCGGATCGACCGCATAGTGGGCGACAGCATCGATTCGTTCGTAGGGGCCGACGCCGCCGAACGACTCGCCATCGCGGTACGGGTGCTGCTTGATGATCTCTAACCGTTCGACGCTCATGATGCTTTTCATCCTGGCACACCGGCCTCCAGGTGCCCCCGTTCGGTGAGCCGTGGAAGGATGGGTCGGTGAACCAGCCTGCCCTCTCCAACGACCCGGCCCAATGGCGGGCCGATCTGTCCGAGCACGGGATCTGTTTGGTGGCCGATGCCCTCGACCACGGCCGGCTAGAAGCGGTTCGGGACCGCCTGTACCAAGCAGCGGCCGACGATGTCGATGCCGGCGTTGGCTACGTCTACGACAGCAACGACACCAACCAGCGAGTCTGGGCATTGCTGAACCGAGGCGATGAATTCGTCGATCTAGCGCGGGACACGGCGGCCCTTGAGCTGATCGAGCATCTCCTTGGACCCAACTATCTGCTTTCCAACATCAGCGCCAATATCACCGGCCCCGGGTGTGGACGCATGGCCCTCCACGCCGACCAGGGCTACGTGCTCCCGCCATTCCCAGCCGAGCCTCTCGCCGCCAACGCCATGTGGTTGATCGACGACTTCGATGCCGAGGTTGGCGCAACCCAGATGGTTCCCGGCTCTCATCGTCGCGATCGCGGACCGGTCGAGTCTGATCTGACCGAGGTCACGACGGTGGCCATAGAGGCGCCGGCCGGGACGTTGTGCGTGATGGAAGGCCGGGTCTGGCACCAGACCGGCGAAAACCGCACCACCGATCGACGCAGGGCCGGAATCTTCGCCTACTACGTGCGCCCGTTTCTGCGAACGCAGGAAAATTGGTGGCGCTCGATTCCGGCCGAACAAATGGAGAAGCTTTTGACCGATCCCGTCATGGCTGCGCTACTGGGTTCAGAGAGCTGGAAGTCGCTCGGCTCGGTCGTCGGCCCAGCCCTCGATAAGCCCCGATTCTGATGTCCGGCCTTATCGACACCCATGCCCACGTTGTCCTCGGCGATGCCATGGGGGCGGCTGGCCCCGTCTGTGGCCCGGAGCTTGGTTATCACCCCGACGGAACTCCGTGGTTCCGGGTCGGCGACTGGCGACTGGACGGCGTTCGCTACGAAGGCTCGCCCTTCATGGACATCGACGTCCGGTTGGAGGCCATGGACGCCGCCGGCATCTCGGCCCAGATTCTGTCGCCCAATCCGCTCACCTACCTGCACTTCATTCCGGCTGCCGACGCCATCGCCTACTGCCAAAAGCACAACGATGCGTTGGCCGAGATCGTCCGGGCCCACCCCAACCGCATCGGTGGCTTTGCCGCTCTGCCGCTGCAGGACCCAACCGCGGCGGCCAGCGAGCTGGCTCGGTCGGTCAACGAACTGGGCCTGCTCGGTTCCTATGTCGGCACCGACCCCGGTCGCCCCCTCGACGACCCGACCTTGGATGAGGTCTATGCCGCCTGCGTCGAGCTGGATGCGCCGCTCATGATGCACCCACAACCCAGCGGTCTCGACGGTCCGTTGCGCGACCCACGGATGCGACGGTTCGACCTCGACCTGGTCATTGAGTTCTCCTACGAGGAGCTCATCGCGGTGGCCACCGTGATCTTCGGCGGCGTCCTCCAACGTCATCCGGCCCTCGATCTCTGCATTTCGCACGCCGGTGGCTCCACTCCCATGCACCTAGCCAAACTGCAGAAGCTGGCCGAACGCCGGCCGAGCAGTCCCGAGTGGTTGCGAGAGCCAGGTGCCTTCCGGGCCGAGCTGAGCAAGTTGTGGTTCGATCTGCACGTGACCGGAGACGCCGAGCGAGACTTCGCCGTCTCCCAGCTCGGAACCGAGCGTCTGGTCTTCGGTACCAACTTTGCCGGCTGGGACGGGGGAGTGGCGGAGTCAGCTGGCGAGTTGGCCGACCTTCTCACCGCTAACGCCAGCAAGTTGCTCCGACTCCCAACCCGCGCCCCCACGCTCCTTTAACCCGTTCTGGCACCGGGAAGGTACCGCTATGTGGCATCTAGCCGGTGCCAGAAAGTGGGTCAGGTGTCAAGGGCTTGGAAGGCTTGGTCGGCGATGTCCCAGGTGCGCTCGAGGTCGGCATCGGTGTGGGCGGTCGAGACGAAATTGTTGTGATAGCTGAGGAGGTAGGCGCCGCGCTTGACGCACTCGGCGATCCACCGGGCGTGTTGCTTGAAGCCACCTTCACCAGCCAACCGGTAATAGGGCATGGCCGGGATACCGGTAACCCGTAGGTCGTGTCCGCGGGACGACGCCACATCGATCAAACCGGCGTTGAGTCGCTGGCCGATCTCGGTGACTCGGTTGGCGCCGTCGATGGCCTGAAGCTCTTTCAGCGTCGCCAGCGAGGCGGCCATCGGTGCCGCATTGAAAAACTGGGTGCCGGTATAGAAGGTGTCGGTAGCGGCCTGGCGAAGAGCGTCGGTTCCGGTGAGGGCGGCGATGGGGTGACCGTTGCCAAGGGCTTTGCCGAAGCAAACCAGATCAGGGGAGAAGCCGTAGGCAACGTGGGAGCCGGCCAGGTCGATGCGGAATCCGGAGCGGACATCGTCGACCACGATGACGATGCCTGCGTTGCGGCACATGGCTTCGACGGCCGACCAGTAGCCGTCGGCTGGCAGCTCGTTGTCCTCGAAGACGGGGTGGTGATAGGGCGATGACATGAAGCAGGCGATGTCGTCACCGTGCTCGTCGATGACCGTCTGAAGAGCAGCCGGATCGTTCCACGGGACGCTGAGGATCAGGTCGTGCTCGCCATCGACGGTTCCCGGATTGCCCGGAGTCTGCATCCACGCGGCTGCGCCGTGATAGCCACCGTCGACTTTCACCACATACTTCCGACCGGTGGCCGCCCTGGCCACCATCACGGCCAGGGTGGTGCTGTCGGCTCCATTCTTTCCAAACCGAGCCCAATCGACCCCGTCGACCATGTCGACAAGGTGCTCGGCCAGGTCGACGAGTACCGGTGCGGCAAGGCTGACCGTGTTGCCGGCCGCCATCTGGCTAGCGGCAGCGGTGTCGACGGCCGGATGGTTGTAGCCGACGATCATGGGGCCGTAGGCGCACATCCAGTCGACGTACTCGTTGCCATCAATATCGGTAAAGCGAGACCCCGAGCTGCTCTGAAAGAACACCGGCGACTCATCGGAGACGGCATAGCCGTAGTGGCCCGAGATCCCTTTGGGGATGACGCTTTTGGCCCGAGCCAGCAGTGCCTGGGACTGGCTGGTGTTCGCAGTCTCGATGGTGGTCATCGCTTGCCTCTTCCTAGGACGTTGCTGGTGATTCGGGAGATTGTCTCGTCGCCGAGGCCATAGGCCCAGTCGGTGCAGCCGGCAGTGAAGACATGGCCCTTGCCTCGGACGTAGGCGCCCATGACGGCTCGACCGTTGGTGAATCGTTTGCGGTTCTCGGGGGTGTCGCCGCCGCCCAGGCGCTCGGTGACCCAGTTAAGTTCACCGATGTAGAACTCAGGGGCCAGTCCGAGAGGGGCCTCCGAGGTCTCCCACAGATGGGCGGGGGCGGTGCCAAGAACTTCGAAGTTGCTTGGCGTGCCGCCAGTCCCAGTTGCTTGAGGCAGGCCATCGACCAGCTGTAGCTCGCACCCGTCGCATTCATAGCCGACGACCACGGGCTCGGCCCCAACGATGTCGCCGACACGGATATCGACGCCATCGAACGCCCAGTGATCGGGTTGCCAGACGGTGTAGCCACCGGATCCGACCGGAGCGCTCAGACAGTGGGCATATCCTCCGCGGGTGAAGCTCACGCCGGTCATCTCGTTCTCTGGTCGGCCACAGAGTGGATCGCTCCACATGGTCGACACCGTGTGCTCGTCGTCGGTGCCCATCACCGGATCGAGCTCGAAGTCGTTTTTGTAGCCGACTACCTGGGTCGGTCCCATGCCAGTATCGCCCTCGAACCGCACCTGCCAGAAGGCGGTGTTGCCGGAGAAGAAGGCAGCCGAGCCTCCGTCGTCGGCCCACCCTTCAACCTGATCCCGCATGGCCGCCGACCAGTACTCGTCATGGCCAACGCTGACGTACTGGATATACGGTTCGAGCAAGCTGGGCCGCTGGGCCAGGTCAAGACTGGTGGCGTAGTCCAGCGTTACGTCATTGGCCTCGGCCCACTGCACGAAGAGCTTTTCCCAGTTGGCCCAACCCGAGGCCGAAGACCAGTACGAGTACTGACGGAAGTGCTCTTTAACCTCAGCGCGGGGGAGCTGCAGGGTCTTGGCGATGCGGTAGCGGTGCGGGTCGGGCTTGTCCAGGAAGCCGCGGGGGAGCGGCCGCTGCATCGATGAGACATGGCCGCCGGTGTAGAAGCTGGGACCGCCCCAGTCGTTGTAGGCGGCATAGGTCGAGGTGGCCAGCACCAGGATGGCGTCGGCCGGACGGCGAGCTCGTGCTGCCTCGTCGGCAGTAACAACGAAGAATGCCTCGGCCGTGTCGCCCGATCGATTGGTCAGCCGGATCAGGTAGAAGCCGGAATCCCAACGTTCGTCGATGGTGACGGCGAG
>CALHBU010000345.1 GCA_937930655.1 uncultured Acidimicrobiales bacterium
CCCACTTACGCACTGCATGGCCACATCGCTCGTTTGACGGGGGCAGCCACCATCGAGGGGGAGAGGGGACCTGGTTTCGAACTCGATGGTGGCGCGGCGGTCGAATTGATTCAGCAACATCGACCGGCCGTCACCTTCCTCTGCTCTCCCAACAACCCGACGGGTGTGGTCGAGTCGGAGCAGACGGTGAGGTTGGTGCTCGACGCGGTCCACGCCGTCGACGGTCTGCTGGTGGTCGATGAGGCCTACGGGCAATTCGCTCCGTGGTCGGCCACCGCCCTGCTCAACGACGACAACTCACTGGTGGTCACCCGCACCTACTCCAAAACCTGGGCCATGGCCGGCGCCCGCCTCGGATACCTGCTGGGACCAACCTGGCTCATCGACGACCTGGAGAAGGTCGTCCTCCCGTACCACCTTGACAGCATGAAACAGGCGGCCGGGCTGGTCGCTCTGGACTTTCTCGACGAGATGGACGCCAGAGTGGCCTCGGTGGTGGAGGAACGGGGCCGGTTGGAGGCCGCACTACTGCAGCTGGGCGCCGATGTCTGGCCTTCGGGGGCCAACTTCATTCTGTTCCGACCACCCGGCGGCGATGGTGCCACCGTCTGGCAGAAGCTGCTCGACCAGTCGGTGCTGGTTAGAAACACCGCAAGCTGGGAGCATCTCGACGGCTGCCTCCGAGTCACGGTCGGTACAGCAGAAGACAACGACCGATTTCTCGCCGCCTTGGCAACATCTCTCGCCTGAACTGGAGCCCCATGACCCGAACGGCAAAAAAGAAGCGCGCCACCAAGGAGACGTCGATTGAGGTCAGCATCGACCTCGACGGCAGCGGCACAACAGACGTCTCGACCGGCCTGCCATTCTACGATCACATGCTGGACCAGCTCGGCCGTCACGGAGGGTTCGATCTCACGATCAAGGCCGACGGCGATCTCCACGTCGACAGCCATCACACCGTGGAGGACACCGCCATCGTCCTAGGGGAGGCCTTCGCCGAGGCCCTTGGCGACAAGGCCGGAGTTCGCCGATTCGCCAGCGGGCTCTACCCTCTGGACGAGGCGCTGGTCGAGGTTGCCCTCGACCTGTCGGGACGACCGTTCTTCGTGTGGGATGTCACGCTGCCCGAGGCCATTCCTCTCGGTGATCCGCCGTTCGACCCCTCACTGGCCGAGCACGCTATGCAGTCGTTTGCTACTGCCAGCGGTCTCACCCTGCACGTGAGGTTGAAGGACGGGCGAAACGTTCATCACATCATCGAGGCCTCGTTCAAGGGCCTGGCTCGCTGTCTCCGAGACGCAGTGCGGGTGGAGGACGCCGGAGGGGTGCCCTCGACCAAGGGTCAACTGTGAGCCAGACGTTGAACGTCGCCGTGCTCGACTATGGCATCGGCAACCTTCGCTCGGCCCAGAAGGCGCTACAGCGAGTTGGTGCCAACGCTGAACTCACCGCCGACCGCGCAGTGATCGACGCTGCTGATGCCGCCGTGCTCCCCGGTGTCGGCAATTTTGGGGCTTGCATGCAGGCGCTGCACAGCACTGGTCTGGCTCGAGCGGCCACCGAGTTCGCCGGTACCGGCAAGCCGTTTCTCGGCATTTGTGTAGGAATGCAGTTGCTCTTCGAGAAGTCTGAGGAGTCCGACGAACCGGGTCTCGGGCTCCTCCCCGGCACCATCCGGCTCCTTCCCGACACCGTCAAGCGGCCACAGATGCAGTGGAACAAGCTGTGTTTCGCCCACCTACCCGGTGCTGGCGCCCACCCCTTGTTGCAAGGTCTGGACGATGCCTGGATGTACTTCGTTCACAGCTACAGCGCCGAGGCCGGCCCCGAAGTCATAGCCACCGTCGACTACGGAGGGCCGGTCACCGCCGCGGTAGCCAGGAACAACGTGTGGGCTACCCAGTTTCACCCCGAGAAATCAGCCGAGAGCGGCCGGCGGCTACTCGAAAACTGGGTCGATTGGGCTGCAGCCAATGTGGATACGGGCGACGGAAGTCGAAGCAATCAGAAAGACACCAAATGAGGCTCTATCCGGCCATCGATCTGCGCGGCGGTAACTGTGTTCGGCTGTATCAGGGCGACTATGACCAGGAGACCGTGTACGGCGACGATCCCGTGGCCCAGGCCATGGGATTCGTCGAGGCCGGGGCCGAGTGGCTGCATGTGGTCGACCTCGATGCCGCTCTCACCGGCGAACCAACGAATCGTCCGGTCATCGCTGCGATCTGCAGCGCCAGTCCGGTACCTGTCCAGGTCGGAGGTGGCGTTCGCACAGTCGAAGCAGCCAACGCCCTTTTCGAGGCCGGCGTGGAACGGGTGGTCATCGGCACCGCGGCCCTTGAGAACCCTGACCTCGTCAGACAGGTCGCCGCCGATCACCCCGTGGCGGTGGGACTGGACGCCAAAGGGGGCGAAGTAGCCACCCACGGCTGGACCGAGCGGACGGGTCGAACGGTGCATGATCTGGCCGAGGAGTTTGCCGATGCCGGTGTTGCTGCCCTGGTGGTCACCGAGATCAGTAGGGACGGCACGCTGGAAGGCCCGGATGTGGAGGGCCTATCAGCTCTGCTCCGTTCGACAGCCATCCCCGTCGTCGCCTCCGGTGGCGTTGGCACCCTGGCCCACCTGCAAACCCTCTCCACAGTAGAAGCCGATGGTCGCCGATTCGATGGTGCAATCGTCGGCAAAGCGATCTACGAGGGAGCGTTCACAGTTCCCGAGGCCATCGACGCGCTACGAGTGGCCACGTGAGCGTAAACAGAGCAACCACCGTGGTGCGGGTCATTCCCTGCCTCGATGTCGACAACGGCCGCGTGGTCAAAGGCGTGAACTTCGTCGATTTACGCGATGCCGGCGATCCGGTGGAGTTGGCCGCGATCTACGACCAGCAGGGTGCCGACGAATTGGTGTTCCTCGATATCACCGCAACGTCGGACGATCGGCAGACGACCGTCGACATGGCCACCGCAGTGGCCGAACAGGTCTTCATTCCGTTCACCATCGGTGGCGGTATCCGATCAGTTGAAGACGCCCGGCGACTGCTCCGAGCCGGCGCCGACAAGGTCTCGGTGAACTCGGCTGCGGTCGCTCGACCGGAGCTGGTGGCCGAAATCGCAGCCGAATTCGGCAATCAGTGCTGTGTCGTCGCAGTCGATGGCAGAAGCAGCAAGGCCACCCCCTCCGGGTTCGAGGTCTTCGTGAAAGGTGGCCGAGAAGCCACCGGCATCGATGTTGTGGAGTGGGTGAAGAACGTGGTCGACCTGGGGGCAGGAGAGATCCTGCTCACCTCGATGGACCGGGACGGCACGCGAGAAGGTTTCGACATCGCCATGACCTCGGCCGTCTCTCACGCCGTCAATGTCCCAATCATCGCCTCGGGTGGCGTCGGCACGGTTAATGACCTCGCGGCCGGCGTGACCGATGGGGGAGCCGACGCCGTCTTGGCTGCCAGCATCTTCCACTTCGGCGAGTCGACCATCGCTGACGCCAAGGCCGCTCTGTCTGAAGCCGGTCTGACAGTTCGTCCCGCCTGACGGTCGTTGGGCTCAGACTCCTGCTCGCCGCCAAGTGACGGTGCGGTTGAGGGCATAGTTGCCGACCGTGGCCAGCGCGATGCCAGCGAGCTGTAGCCAGGCCGGGCCGCCGGCCGGGCCGGCCGTTGAATCGGAGAAGAGGGCGACAAGGCCGGCCTGAACGACCAGGCCGTGAAAGGCAACCAGGTGGAAGGGGACGAGACCGGTGAACCATCGGATGCCACGTCGCTGTTCGGCAGCAAAGGTGAACCGGTTGTTCATCCAGTAGTTGGACAAGACACTCATTTCGAAGGCCAGGAGGGGTAGCACGGTGATACCGACCAAGCTGCCCGCTGACAGAAGGCCGAAACGGACCAAAACACCGAACAGCCCGACAAGGGCGTAAGCGGTCATGGTTGCCGACGCCACCCGGCCGGTGAGAAGGCTGATGAGGCTGAGCAGGTAGGAGAACGCAACCGAGCTGGTCAGCTTGGTTTCACCATGCTGGCGTTGCCCAAACTGGTACCCCACCTCGGCCACTCGGGGCTTCTGGCCCCGGACAAGGAACTCGAGCAGGATCTTGAAACCCCGAGGGTTGGCCTTGGGGGCCACCCGGTCGTAGTGCTCTCGTGATACGGCAAAGAACCCGCTCATCGGGTCGGTGAC
>CALHBU010000346.1 GCA_937930655.1 uncultured Acidimicrobiales bacterium
CCAGCGATGACGGGTCCGATGGCCGCTGTCTATGCGGCGACGAAGGTGGCGCTCGACAATCACGCGATTGCGATCAACAAGGAAGTCATGCCGTTCGGGGTCCGCTCGGTCGTTGTGGAACTCGGTGGATTCGCCACTGGGTTGATGGGGCGCGAGAACTACGAGCCTGGTGCGACCGGAACAGTAGGGACGGTCTATGAATCGGCTAGCGAAGAAAGTGCGGAGTTCGTTGCAAGCATCGTCTCCTCGCTGCCCACTGCTGAGGAAGCAGCGTCGGCGATCGCTGACGTTGTTGGTTCAGATGAGCCTCCCTTTAGGACCGTTCTGCCGCCTCAGTTGGCTTCGATGGCCGAGGCATCGGATCAACTCACTGATGATCAGTTGGCCGCGTTCTTTTCCGCACCCACCGTTGTCGACAGCTTCGCGGTTGTTCGGAAGGCGATTGGTGCGAATCGGATTGAGCGTTCGGAGACCTAGTGAGCGAGCAGACGACTTCTCATATTCAGCTTCTTGACAGGCTGCGAAGTAGGGATGAGCTTGTAACGCCGACGTTGTTCGGGATTGTTGGCCTGCAGCTTGTGGACTACTCGGCTGGTCGCGCCAATCTGTCTTGGACGCCGACCGACCATTGGGCTCAGGATGGCCGTCAGTCCATCTTTGGTGGTGCCGCGGCGGTCGCCCTTGAGTATGCGTATCGGCTTGCGATGGCATCTCTCCTGCGTGACGACGAGATCCAAGTAGCAGTGCGGCTTGAGACGGACTACGTCAGGCCGGTTCGTCTCGATCAGCAATACACCGTCAGCGGCGAGGTTCAGGAAAGGGCAGGTTCGACATTGTTTGTGTCGGGCGCAGTGACTAGCGAAGAAGACGAGGTCGCCGTACTTGGCTCGGGCGTCTGTCGAGCGATTCAGTCCCGTTCCGAGCGGTAATCACCGGATCAGAGAAACACTGGTTCATGCCTCGCCAGAATTCTCATCCCGAGACCCACTCGATACGACATTCTGTGGCTGTGAGTGTGGGTGGTGCCGGTTCTTGGGATCGGCGAGTGTTGGTACTGGTGATCCAGCGTGACTCGATTCTGTGTTTGCCCGACCTTTGTGGTTGGTGCTTTTTCGGCGATTTGTCCGCTGCGATTGCTGGTGCCGGCCTGGCCACTGTTTCTGTCCTGATTAGAAGTCTGTCCACCCTCTCGAGGGTGTGACCCGTCACAGTCCTGTCGTAGCAGTTTCCTCCCAGGCCGGCACTAACTCATCGGCACTCACAAGGAGGCACAACCATGCTTGCAGAACTGGTCGACCATGTCATCGGCATCGACCCTGACCGGGATTGGATCACCGCCGCAATCGTCGATTCCGCCACCACCGGCGTCATCGCAACCGAACGATTCCCCGCCAACAACAACGGCTACACCCAAGCCCTCAACTGGGCCAGCGTTCTCACCGAAGCCGGTGAACGGGCCTGGGCGATCGAAGGCTCAGGTAGCTACGGCCGGGGGTTAACTACATCACTGTCGCGTGCTGGTGAGTGGGTGATCGAATACGACCGGCCACGACAGAAAGCCACGAAAGACGGAGCCAAGAGCGATGAACTCGATGCTGTCCGAGCCGCCAGAGAAACCCTCGGACGCCAACAGTTGCATCAGCCCCGAACCCATGACGGACACCGTGAAGCCCTCCGCCTTCACACCGTGACCAGGGCCGCAGCAGTCCGGGCCCGCACCGCGGCGATCAATGAACTCAAATCGTTTCTGGTGACCGCCCCCGACGACCTACGCGCCGGGCTCCGTGATCTCACCACCCGTGCGCTGGTTGCAAAGTGTGCAGGGTTTCGCGACGCGAAACAGCGGCCCGTGGCTGAGCGTTGCCTCCGCAACACGCTTCGTTGCCTTGCCCGCCGTGTTCAGCACCTGAACGACGAAATCAAAGTCCACGACCGAGCGATCAAGGCGTTGTTGAAAGAAGTGGCACCCCAACTTGTTGAGCAATACGGCATCGGTCACGTCACCGCAGCCGCGTTCTACATCGCCTGGTCACACCCAGGGCGTTGCCGGAACGAAGCCGCGTACGCCCGCCTCGCTGGTGTCGCTCCTGTCCCGGCGACCTCTGGCCAAGAACAAGACCGACACCGGTTGAACCGGTACGGGGATCGTGATCTCAACCACGCCCTCTACATCGTCGCCATGACCCGATCGCGACGCCACCCCGAAACCGTTGCCTACCGGCAACGGCGGAAAGCTGAAGGCAAAACCGATCGAGAGATCACCCGCTGCATCAAACGCTACCTCGCACGCCAAATCTGGCGACTCCTCGAACACCCAAACCAGCTCAAACAAATCACTTGACGAACATAGAAGACTCGCAGCACTAGGGGCCGTTATTCAGTGGGTGGTTGGAAGGGCGGGCTTCGGGTTCGTATCGATGTAGATCAGGGGCTGTGACGGCGTGTTAAGACCCAGAGGTCTCATGCCGATGGGGCGTGATGTGGCTTCGGCTTTTGAAGCGATCGAGTCGAGCGGCCGCCCTCGTCGGCGTTTGTCTTGGCGTACTCGTCGCGACAGTCTCTCCCGCGTTGGCATGTTCCGAACCGGGCTCTGACTACTTTGACGTCGAGGAACTCAACTACGACGAGATCATCGCTGTCGGCCAGGCCGAAATTGTGGCCAGGACCGGGGCAACGTGGAGATGGCATAGGGCTGGCGTGGTCGCCTTTGTCGAAGCGTGGCCTGTTAGCGACGACATCTCTACCGTGTCGACGACGGTATGGACTATGAACTATCGACGAGACAGTGGTGGTGATTGCTACTTCGGACAAGATGCCCCCGAAATTGGCACCCGCACAGGGTTCTACGCCCTATTCAACGGCGGACGAGTCGTCGAGGTCGCGAACTGGAGTGTCGATTCCTGGGAATCGGTCTACGCGACCGAGCTGACAGGCCAATTCGGCCCACCAATCAAGATCGAAGCCGACCCCGAAGCCGTGGCGGCAGCGTTTGATCCGATGGTGGCCGAACGTCGGGTCATGTACTGGCTCGTGCGAGTTGTCGCCCTGTCAGTGTTTCTGGTTCTCTCAGGTCTAGCGATCGCCCGTCGCGGGCCTTTCCGAACCCTCCCTCGGTTTTTCCGCCCGTAACTATGTGGCGCACTACTTCGGCCGGACTGTGGAGCGAATGCACGCGAGCGATCCGGCGTCAGATTTCCTCCGGCCAGGTCAGGTCGATCTCAATGGCGAGCAAGACAACAGTGTCATCGTCGACGCTCTGACCGATTACAACGGCGGTTGCAACAAGGGTGCCCGTGGCTGTCAGGACCCTGTAGTCAGATCGGCCTGGATAGGCGAGGGGCAAGCTGTCGAAGTCCTCGGCGAAGCGTTCGACAATTGTGGGCAGGTCGAGCACCAAGAAATCGGTGCTGGAAGGCGCGCCGTTGGGACCCCGGTCTGGTCCGAGTTGGTCATCGAGCTCGTCGAAGAAGCTTGGGGCGACGCGGACCTGCCGTCGGGAAGTCACCGGTCGGTTGTCGGGGTGCTTTCGTTGGCAGCTATGTGCGCTTCGATCTTGTGTCGGGCGCGTTCGAGTAGCTCAGGTGAGACCTTTGTTAGATCGGTCTCGAACCCGGCTCGGACTATGGCGTCACGATCATTCGGGCTCATGCGTTCGAGCTCTTCTGCAGTCCAGATGCGACGTGCTTCCATGACACCATCTTAACAATCGCCTGTGACGCTCTAGGCAGGAGTCCGACAACGCCACCGCAGCGCAACATACCCGGCGTTACCGAGTGCTTCCGAGCGTTATCTAACCACTGCATAGTGACGGCCGATCTCGACCGTTCCGACAGCGACTTCCAGCTTGGCAGGTAGACGTGCTGGGACGATCAACGGTCAATGTTTGGACGTCGACTGTCGTTCCCGCTTCTCGTCGTACATGGCCACATCGGCCAGTTCGACCATGGCAGCTAGATCTTCCCCGGGGTGGGCAACGAACACAACAGCCAGCCGTCCGCCCCGGACCAGGTGGTCGGCCACCCAGACATCGAGGCCAGACCTGCTCGAGCTCAGCCCCGCTTTTTACGCTGTTTCGAGTATTCCTTCAGCTTCTTCTTCTGGGCCGAACTCAGACTGTCGACGCCATTGGCCGACACCTGATCAAGAATGGCATCGATACCCATCTCGTCGAAGTTGTCGACAGGAGGTGCGACCACGGAAAGATCGGCTTTGGAACGCTTCGAGCGACCTCGGGGCCGGGGCATTCCGGTTGATTCTCCGCTGCCGGTGCGGGCCTTTGGAGACCGTGGGTCGGGAATCCAATGAGCATCGTCGGCCAGGCCGAAGGCTTTGGCCGCTAACAGCCAAAGAGAAACACGGCCTATAACGAAGAGGAGCGCACCAAGGTTGCGGTTGGCAATGGCACCAAGAACTTCCAACCCGAAGAAGACCGCAGCAAATACCCAACCCGGTATGCCAAACCAGAACTTAGCGGTCGGCAGATAGGCGATGTAGGCGTAGAAGATGGCCGAGCTGATGTAGCTGCCACCGAAGAACGACAACGGTGTCCCGGCGATTCCAGCCAGGTCAAGAAAGAAGGCCAGCACCGACGGGATGAAGACCAGCACCACCAGGAACCGGGCCATCTTGATCTTGCCGGTTGCAGCCTCGAGTTGGCCACCAAGCAGGTAGATGATGACGCCGGAGAGAATGGCCCAGATGGAGATGGCGTTCGGGATGGGCCAGGTGAAGAGCCGCCAGAGCTCACCACTCCGTACCCCAGGGGCCGAATAGTTGAGGGCCGAACTAATGGCATGACCGGGCCCCTCAGCCGTCCACAACAAGATCCCGAAGAAGACAACGATGGCGGCGATGCCGGACGAGCCGATATCGAAGGTGCCGACTCGAAACCAGGGGTCTTCGCCGCCGCCAAATCGGCTCGGCCTGAAACTGAACATGCCCCCAAAGTACCGCGCCAGAAGACCACTCGGCATGAGGGCTCTGGCTCAGGCGAGATTGCCCCCGCTACAGCTCGATGGCGGGGAGCAACTCGATGCCCAGGACCATGGCGCCGCCAACGGCGATGCTGGCGATTCCGACAACGACCGCAAGGGTGGCGTACACACCAAAGTTGCGCTCGGCATGAAGCAATCCGAAGGCGGCCAGGACGGCCAACAGTGAGTTGGCCACCACCAACCCGATCACCCATGCCAGCAGAAGAAGGAGGCCAAAAGTGACGCCACCAATGGCGCTGGATGCCACAAAAACGGCTATTTGAGTTGGGCTCTCGACCCCAATGCCGTGGAGCACACCAATGCCGGTTGCCGAACCGTTGCCGTAGCCAGCCTTATCGGGAAGGGCCAGCTGGTGGGAATGAGAATGGCTGTGCGACCGCTCATGGGAGTGACCGTGGCGATGGCCAAACACGGCACCGCCACGAATCCGGTCGGTCCAACTGGGGTCGGCGCCAACGAGGGCCGCCACTTCGGCCCGTTGGTCTGCCGGGACATCCCGCAGGTCGATCTCGTCCTCCGCAGCCCGGTGGGAGTGGTCGTGCGCGTGTTTGTCGACATGGGCTGTGTCGAGATGAGGATGCTCGTGCTCGTGGTCCAGGACGATCTGACGTCCAGCCCGGCTCTGGCGAACGCGCCGGATACCGGCAAACGTGCCGGAGAAGACGAGCATCCAGCGGCTCTGCAGGCGGAAGTCGCGGCCCCTACGGACCAAACCAACAATCACCCACAGACCAAGGCCCACGAGGGTCACCCCGACGACTCTGGACATCCAGTCCGCCACTGCGATCGGCAGAGACGCACTAAACAAGATCACCGCAGTGCCGAGTACGAAGACGACGACTGCGTGTCCCAGAGCGTAGAGAAACGAAAGAACGAAGCCCCGCCGACGGCTCTCGGCCGAACCGCTCAAATCGGCGATAGCGGCAATATGGTCCCAGTCGACTCCATGACGAAGTCCGAGCGTGAAGGCAGTGAGCAACACGCCGAGAGTCATCGGCTCAACCTACCGATCAGAGATCGGCGAGCGGCGCCCACGTCGCGTGAGTTCCACTGGAGATCCGCTCTGGCAGACGAATCCGAGCCACCGGCTCGTCAGAAGGTCGAGCCGCATCGAGAATGACGCACTCCGACCAGTCGTTGTTGATATCGGACGAGAAGGTGACCAGATAGCCATCGTCCTCGGCAGTCGAACCGTCCCTGGGAGCCATAACGGTCTCGCTCAGGTACACGCCGTCGTCGAAGTGAACGACCTCCTCGTTGCCGGTATCCAGATCGTGTTTGACCAGGCCGTGGAAGGCGAAGAGTCCCTCGGTGGCGATGGCGT
>CALHBU010000347.1 GCA_937930655.1 uncultured Acidimicrobiales bacterium
AACCAACCCGCTCCAACCGGAGCAAATGAAACAGGAGAGCATCATCCAATGAGCGCCCTTGCTAGCACCGCAGCTCAGGTCGTCGAGCTGGCTCAGGAAGCCACGCCGGCCGAACAGAAGAACACCGCTGGCGCCAGCAGCGCCGGTTTCGCCTATGGCCTTGCCGCCATCGGCCCAGGTATCGGCATTGGTTACCTGGTCGGTCAGGCCGTCCAGGCCATGGCTCGGCAGCCCGAGGCTGCTGGTCAGGTCCAGACCACCATGTTCCTCGGTATTGCCTTTACTGAGGCCCTCGCCCTCATCGGCTTCGTCGTCTTCATCCTTCTGAAGTTCGCCTGATCGCCGTGCAGTATCAGATCATCCTCGCTGCCGAGGACGAGGAGCACAGCGAAGACGGTGAACACAGCGGAGAAGAGGGCCACTCTGAGCCTGAAGAGGCCATCAACCCGATTCTCCCCGTTGTGTCCGAACTCTTCTGGGGCGCGCTTTGCTTTGCTGCATTGTGGGCCCTGGTGAAGTTTGTGCTTCTCCCGCCGGTCAAGGCAACGATGAATGCCCGGGCCGAACAAATTCGGTCCGATCTCGAGGCTGCTGAGCAGGCTCGGGAGAGCGCAGGATCTGCTGCCGGAGAGGTTTCCGACCAACTGGCAGGGGTCCGGGCTGAGGCGGCTGAAGTCGTCGACGCCGCTCGCACCGAAGCCGAGGCCGAACGGAGCCGTATCGTCGGCGCCGCCGAAACCGAAGTTGCCACCATGAAGGCCGAAGCCGACGCCGAAATTCAGGCCGCTCGTACCGAAGCCATGGCCGGCGTTCGACCTCAGGTTGCAACGCTTGCCACCGATGCTGCGTCACGGGTCATGAATCGCAACGTCGACGCTAGTTCTGCCCGACCGGTCATCGACCGGTTCCTCGACAACCCGAACTGAGGATTGCTATGAACCTGATCGCAGCAGAAGGACCCAACGGCGTTCATCTCGCCGGTGACATCAACGAGGTCTATTGGGGTTCCATCGCCTTTTTCGTGCTGATGGGTCTGATCATCTGGAAGGCTGGCCCCGCGATCAAGGGCATGCTCACCGGACGTACCGATCGCATTCGGAACGAACTGGCCGAGGCAGCCCAGGCTCGCGACGAGGCACAGGCGGTGCTCAACGAGTCCACCGCCGATCTGCCAGACGTCGACGCTGAGGCCGATCGTATTCGGTCCGAGGCGGTCGAAACGGCCGAACGGCTCAAGACTGACATCGTCGCCAAGGCTGGCGTTGAGGCCCAAACCCTCAAAGACCGTGCAGCTGTCGACATCGAAAATCAGAAGCGACAGGCCCTCGCCGACATTCGTGAAGAGGTCGCCCGTCTTACTCGTGGTGCCACCGAAGAGGTTGTTAATGACAGCCTCGACGATGCCGCTCACAGCGATCTGATCGAGAACTACATCAACCAGGTCAGTCAGCTCAGCTGACGCCATCACCGGAGTCCAACCACATGTCCGACGCAATCACTGGCTATGCCAAAGCGCTCCTTTCGGTCGCCGAAGCCGACGGCAACGTCGATGCAGTCAAGAGCGAGCTCGGCGCGGTCGCCCAGGCCGTTGCCGGCAACGACGAGCTGCGTACCAGCCTGTCGAACAATCTTCTCCCGGCTGCGGTTCGGGGAGGCATTGTCGATGATCTGCTGGCCAACAAGGGCACCGATACCACTCGGGCGCTCGTCGGCATGATCGTCAGCGCTGGCCGTGGCGGTGAGCTCGGCGAAATCGTCGAGTCCTTCATCACTCAGGCTGCGAGCGGTGCCGGTCGTTCGGTCGCCACCGTTCGAAGCGCTGTTCCCCTCACCGACGACCAGCAGTCCCGGCTCGTCGCCGCTCTCAAGAAGTCGACCGGTTCCGATGTTGAGCTCCAGGTCGTCCTCGACCCCACCGTGGTTGGCGGCGCCGTCACCACCATCGGTGACACCGTCATTGACGGCTCGCTCCGTACCCGCCTCAACAAGATGCGCGACGTCCTTTAGCGGCAACCGCGCCCCGTTGTTCCACGTTCTCCTTCCCGAAGATCTGTAGAGAAAGACTTCAAAATCATGGCACTTTCGTTTGACCCGGCTGAGATCACCGGAGCCCTTCAAAAGAACCTCGAGTCCTACGAGGCCGATGTTTCGAGCAAGTCCGTTGGTCGGGTGCTCGAAGTTGGCGACGGCATTGCTCGTGTCGGCGGTTTGCCCGGCGCGGCCGTCAACGAGATGTTGCGGTTCGAGGACGGCACCATTGGCTTGGCCCTGAACCTCGACGAAGCCTCCATCGGTGCGGTGGTGCTCGGCGACGTCGACGCCATCGAAGAAGGCCAAGCGGTCGAATCCACCGGCGAGATCCTCTCGGTCCCGGTCGGAGACGGCGTGATCGGTCGAGTCGTCAACATGTTGGGCGAGCCCATCGACGGCAAAGGCCCCCTCACCAACGTTCAGACCCGACGGATGGAAATCCAGGCACCTGGCATCACCGGCCGCAAGCCAGTACATGAGCCGATGCAGACCGGCATCAAAGCCGTCGACTCACTCATTCCCATTGGCCGGGGCCAGCGAGAGCTGATCATCGGCGACCGCAAGACCGGCAAGACCACCGTCGCCATCGACACCATCCTGGCCCAGAAGGGCTTGGGCGTGAAGTGCGTCTATGTGGCTATCGGACAGAAGTCCTCCACCGTCGCCCAGACAGTCGCACTCCTCGAAGAGTACGGGGCCATGGAGTACACCGTCGTGGTGGTGGCTGCGGCCTCCGACCCGGCGCCCTTTAAGTTCCTCGCTCCCTACTCCGGTTGCGCCATGGGGCAGCACTGGATGGAGAACGGCGAGCACGCTCTCGCTATCTACGACGACCTTTCCAAGCAGGCCGAGGCCTACCGTCAGGTTTCGTTGCTGCTCCGCCGCCCGCCAGGTCGTGAGGCCTACCCCGGCGACGTGTTCTACCTGCACAGCCGGTTGCTGGAGCGGGCGGCCAAGCTCTCCGACGAGTTGGGCGCAGGTTCGCTCACCGCGCTGCCGGTCATCGAGACCAAAGCGGGCGACGTCTCGGCCTACATTCCGACCAACGTGATCTCCATCACCGACGGTCAGATTTATCTCCAGGACGATCTGTTCAAATCCGGTATCCGCCCCGCCGTCGATGTGGGTATCTCGGTAAGCCGGGTCGGCTCGGCCGCCCAGATCAAAGCCATGAAGAACGCGGTCGGTACCTTGAAGTCTGACCTCCAGCAGTTTCGTGAGCTGGCGGCATTCGCAGCCTTCGGTTCCGATCTCGACGCGGTCTCCCAGGCCCAACTCGACCGTGGCTACCGCCTCACCGAGCTTCTCAAGCAGGGCATTAACGCTCCTGTTTCGGTCGAAGATCAATCGATCGTGCTCTATGCCGGCACCCACGGCTACCTCGACAAGGTCGATGTGGCTGATGTGCAGCGATACGAGTCCGAACTGCTTGAGTGGTTCCGCAGCCGTCACAGCGACATCATGCGCTCCATCGTCGACACCGGCGCAGTCGCCGACGACGAGGCAATGGAAGCCGCCATCGCCGCCTTCACCGACCAGTTTGTCGGTAGCTCCGACGGCGATACCGAGCCCGGCATCGAAGCTCAGGGTGCGGCGGAGACCACCATGGTCGATGCCACCAACACACTGCCCGAAGAGAACGTCAGTCGGGTGGAGGACTAGTACATGCCGGGTGGAGCAGAGCGCATTCTCAAACGCCGCATAGGCAGCGTGAGGAACACCAAGAAGATCACGCGAGCGATGGAACTCATTGCCGCTACTCGTGTTGCCCGCGCTCAGGCTCGGGCCCGCGCTGCTCGACCCTACGCAGAGCAACTCACCGGCGTGATCGAAGATCTCGCCGCTTCCGGGGCCGACGTCAGCCATCCGCTGTTGCGTCAGCCCGAGCAGATCCAAAACGTTGCCTTCATCGTGTGTGCCGGCGACCGGGGCCTGGCTGGTGCCTACAACTCGGCCGTCATTCGCTCCGCCGAGAGGGAGATTCAGGCCCTCCGAGCCCAGGGCGGCGACTACCGCATCATTGGCGTTGGCAAAAAGGTCGGCGACTATTTCAAGTTCCGCGGATTCGACATCGAAGCCGAATACACCGGTTTCACCGACAACCCGACCTACGAGAACGCCCGCGAAATCGCCCGCCACATTCGAGAATTGTTCGATGCTGGTGAGGTTGATCAGGTCGAACTGATCTACACCGAATTCATCAGTGTTGGCACGCAGAACGCGGTTGTTCGCCGGTTCCTGCCCCTCGAATCCACCCAGACCATTGCCGAGGCCGGCGGTGGCGACGCCACTGCGCTGGCCGGCTTCTCTTTCGAGCCGTCGCCCGAAGGTGTGCTGGAAGATCTCCTGCCTCGCTACGTGGAGGCTCGCTTGTTCGCTGCTCTCCTCGATGCGGCGGCCTCCGAACACGCCAATCGTCAGCGGGCCATGAAGGCCGCAACCGAGAACGCAGAAGAACTCATCGTCAAGCTGTCCCGGATCATGAACCGGGCCCGCCAGGAAGCAATCACCACTGAGATCATGGAGATCGTCAGTGGAGCTGAGTCGTTGGCCGCAGGTGCCGACGACGATGTACTACCAAACGCCTCGACCTTCGAACTTGCCGAGTAGGAGCAACAAGAAACATGACTGCCACCGAACCACAGCTGAAGACTGGTCGCATCGTCGGCATCGCCGGCCCCGTGGTCGACGTCGAGTTCCCACCCGACGCGCTACCCGAGATCAACAACGCCATCTCCTTCGAGGTGACCATCGAGGACGAGACCACTGTGGTCATGGCCGAGGTCGCCCAGCAGTTGGGCGATAGCCGGGTCCGAGCGGTTGCCCTCAAGCCCACTGATGGCCTCACCCGAGGCGCCGTCGTCACCAACCTGGGTCACGGCATCCAGGTTCCTGTCGGCGATGTCACGCTGGGGCATATCTGGAACGTGATTGGCGAGCCGCTCGACGTTCCGATCGAGGACGTCAACATCACCGAGCGATGGGGTATCCACCGTCACGCTCCGGCGTTCGACACCCTCGAGCCCACCAAGCAGGTCCTCGAGACCGGCATCAAGGTCATCGACCTTCTCACCCCGTACCTCCAGGGCGGAAAAATCGGCCTCTTCGGCGGCGCCGGGGTGGGCAAGACAGTGTTGATCACCGAGATGATCACTCGTGTCGCCTCCAACCATGGTGGTGTCTCGGTGTTCGCCGGTGTGGGTGAGCGCACTCGTGAAGGAACCGATCTCTTCATTGAGATGGGCGAAACCATGATGGGTGACGGCAAGACCTCGGTGCTTTCCAAGGCTGCTCTTACCTTCGGTCAGATGGACGAGCCGCCAGGAGTTCGCCTCCGTGTGGCTTTGTCGGCACTGACGATGGCCGAGTACTTCCGCGATGTGCAGGGCCAGGACGTGCTGCTCTTCGTCGACAACATCTTCCGCTTCGTCCAGGCTGGTTCAGAGGTATCAACCCTGCTGGGTCGTATGCCATCGGCCGTGGGCTACCAGCCCACCCTGGCTGACGAGATGGGCATTCTCCAGGAGCGCATCACCTCGACCGGCGGAAAGTCGATCACCTCGCTCCAGGCCGTTTACGTGCCCGCCGACGACTACACCGACCCGGCTCCGTTCACCACCTTTACCCACCTCGATGCCACCACCGAGCTTTCTCGTGACATTGCTGCTCTGGGTATCTACCCGGCGGTGGATCCGCTCTCCTCAACCTCCAGCATCCTTGCTCCCGAGGTTGTCGGCGATCGTCACTACAACGTGGCCCGCCAGGTGCAGGAGATCCTCCAGCGCTACAAGGAGCTGCAGGACATCATCGCCATTCTCGGTCTCGACGAACTTTCCGAGGAAGACCGCATCACGGTCGACCGGGCCCGCAAGGTTCAGCGCTTCCTTTCCCAGCCAATGTTCGTGGCCAAGGTCTTCACCGGCCTCGACGGCAACTTCACACCGGTTGAAGAAACAGTCGACAGCTTCGAAGCTCTCGTTCGGGGCGACCTCGATGACCTGCCCGAGCAGGCCTTCCTCAACGTCGGTGGCGCCGACTCGGCCCGTGAAAAGGCTGAGCAGCTCCAGGCCGACGCCGGCTGATGGCCTTCCAGGTCGAGTTCGTTTCTCCCGAAGCTGCGTTGTACTCGGGCGAGGGCACCCAGGTCATTGCCCGTACCAGGGGCGGCGGCGAGATTGCCTTCCTGGCCGGTCACGAGCCATTCGTGGGCAGCCTTCAGGCCAGCGAAGTTCGGGTCACCGAAACCGGCGGCGACGTGCAGTCGTTCGCTGTTCGGAGTGGCTTTGTATCGGTCACCGGCGACAGCGTCACCGTGTTGTCCGATGCCGCGGTTCCAGCAACCGAGATCGACGTGGCCGCGGCTCAGGCCGACCTCGCCGCTGCTGAAGCTGCGCTCAGTGCCGACGCCGACGATGCGTTTGCGGCCGAAGACGCCAAATGGGCCGAGCTTCTTCTGCGCTTGGCCCAGGGTGGCGACGCCGCCTGATTCTCCTGCCGGAGAATCTCGCCTCTGCACCCACCACGATCGTCAGACCGGTTGCAGGGTTGCCCAGAAAAAGAAGTGCTCGGTTTCGTGGGCCTCGGCTTGCCAGCCCAAGTCGGCCATCCTCGCCACATAGTCCTCGGGTCGCCAGTAGCGCTTGACGATTCTGAACTCTCGACCGTCGGCCAACGTTCGTCGGGCCGTGCCGTCGAGGAGATCGATTTGGTCACCCTGTTCGGTTGCGTCAGCTCGGGTGTGCACGTCTATCGGCGCTCGGTGGATGTTCTCACCCAAGGTCGGATGGGCGTTATCGAGCAGGAACACTCGTCCCCCGGGCGCCAGTGCCCGCTTGACCATGGCCCAGAACTGCTCGAACCGACTATCGGGAACATGGCTCTGCCAGAACGAGAAGAACACAACATCAAACTGGGCTGAGGGTTCGTACCCGAACACGTCGGTCGGGAGGTAGGTGATGTTCTGGGCCAAACCGGCCGCCTCGATCTTCCGGCGGTTGAGTTCAAGCGACTCCTCTGACTGATCAATCACCGTCAGAGTGTCAGCCCGGCCAGCAAGCTCACGCGTCCAGTTGCCGGTGCCGCCTGCTAGCTCGAGAACGCGTCCCGTGGGCCCGAAGTCGGCCAATGCAGAGCTAACGAGGTCGGCTTCTCGTCGCCAGGCCGAGCCGAACTCCGGGCCCTTGTCGTACCGACCCTCTCGGTGCCACCAACTGTCGTATTCCGGTGTGCGTTCCCGGTAGTACAACTTTTGATCTTCGACGGTCTGAGCGTCGTCCATGACATCAAGCTACACGGTCCGGTTCGAAGCGATTTGGCTTGGCTTCTTGGCATCCGGCGCGACCTGCCGAATATAGATACCGTGAACCAAATGAGTGATGAACAGCTGAAACCAGAGCGCAACCTGGCTCTCGAGCTCGTACGTACCACCGAGGCCGCAGCCATGGCTGCAGCCCGCTGGATGGGTCGAGGCGATAAGAACGGGGCCGATCAGGCCGCCGTCGACGCCATGCGCCACGTACTCGGCGGCGTTGAGATGGACGGCTTGGTGGTGATTGGTGAAGGTGAGAAGGACGAAGCGCCAATGCTGTACAACGGCGAGGTCATCGGCAACGGTAGGCCGCCCCTTACCGACATCGCGGTTGACCCGGTCGACGGAACGACACTGACCAGCAAAGGTCAGGGCGGTGCCATCGCCGTTATTGCCGTCGCAGAGCGGGGGGCCATGTTCAATCCTGGCTCGCTCGTCTACATGGAAAAGCTTGCGGTCGGACCGTCGGGCAACGGCGTTGTCGATATCCGACTCCCAGTCGAGAAGAACATTCGAGCACTAGCCAAGGCCAAGCGCTGCAACGTCGGTGACATTACCGCCGTCGTGCTCGACCGACCTCGCCACGAGGGCATCATCGACGAGATCCGTGATGCCGGCGCCCGAATCAACCTGATCAGCGACGGGGATGTTGCCGGTGCCATTGCCTGTGCCTGGCCCGACTCCGGCGTCGACATCCTGTTCGGCATCGGCGGAACTCCTGAAGGAGTCATCGCCGCGGCGGCTCTCAAGGCCATGGGCGGTGACCTTCAGGGGCGCCTGTATGCCAGGAACGAGGATGAGGTGGCAGCTGCGGCCGCCGAAGGGCTCGACCTCGAGCAGGTGCTCGGCCTCGATGATCTGGTACGCGGCGACGACTGTTTCTTCGCAGCAACCGGCATCACGACCGGCGATCTCCTGAAGGGCGTCGGGTATGCCAACAACACCGTGACGACACAGTCGCTCGTGATGCGGAGCCGAAGCGGCACCGTTCGAATGGTGGACGCCATCCATCAGCCGGAGAAGCTTCGCAGTCTTCCCACCGACTGACGATCTCCCGCATTCGGCGTCGAATGCCTACATCCACCAACAATCAGAGTGTATCTTCTACCTTCTCGTTGAACGGCGTGCCTACCCATCGCTGTTGAGGAGAAGTATGGAACGGACGCTTAAACGGCTGGCGGTGGCCATCGTGCTGTTCGCGAGCCTGATTGTGAATAGCCCTGGGGCAAGTGCAGGGTGCGCCGACAAGCCAGCGCCGAACGTTGACTGGCGCGACTGTGACCTGGGTACGGCCGATCTTGATGGGGCGGATCTGAGCGGGGCCAATCTGGCCGGCGCTGACCTGCGGAACGCCACCATTACCAACGTGAACTTCACGGGGGCAGCAATGAACGGCACGCTCTTTGCTCCCGATGCCGACGTCAGCGGATCGATTTTTCTGGTGCTGCCAGAGGGTGTCGCCGATACCGCCACGGCTGGCCAGGACCATTCCGTCGACATTGCGGTGCTCGACAATGACGTTTCGGAGAACACGGGGCCCTCAGCCATCCTGCTGATCGGGGCCATTGACGGGCCGACCTACGGTACGGCGGAGGTCGTCAGCGGCCAGGTGCGCTACACGCCCAACCCGGGCTATCACGGTCCGGATTCCTTTACCTATGTTCCGCTGGCCGACCTCGATCTGGACAATCTCCCGCAGAACGTAGTGAAGCCCGTTCCCGGTATCGCAGCCACCGTCAGCATCACCGTGTTGCCGATAGACCCAGATCTTGATCCGGACCCGGATCCTGCGCCGGACCCCAAACCGGATCCCGAGCCCGACCAGTCCAAGTCGCCGCTCACTGGGGTCTATGCCGAGAGCACGGGCGTGGATGCTCAGGTTGCCCGGCTGTACGCCGCATACTTTGGCCGCAACCCTGACGCCGCTGGCTTCGCCTACTGGCTCGGCAGAGTGAAATCGGGAGATGTCACCCTTCGCTACGTGTCAGCAGCGTTCGAGGATTCGGCCGAGTTCCAGGACACTTACGGCAGCCTTGACGACGCGGCGTTCGTGAGCCTGGTCTACAACAACGTCTTCTTCCGTGAGCCTGACGCCGGAGGCCTGGCCTACTGGCTCGACCAACTGGCTAATGGCATGACCAGGGGAGAGATGATGCTCTTCTTCTCTGACAGCTCCGAGTACCGGGACTTCACCGGTACTGGTTAGCAGCAGCCTCAGTCGGAGATTGTCATCTCGGCAATGTCGGCTGGTGCCGGCGGGTAGGTCATCTCAAGAGCCTCCAACGCATTGACCATGATCTCGGAGATCGCCAGGTTCCGGTACCACTTTCGGTTGGCCGGAATGATGAACCACGGAGCGTCGACAGTTGATGTCTCCTCGAGAACGTCGGCGAACGCGTCCATGTAGTCGTCCCACTTTTCTCGATGCACCAGGTCGCCGGCATCGAACTTCCAGTTCTTCTCCGGACGATCCAACCGTTCCTGTAGCCGTTCACGCTGTTCTTCCTTCGATGTATGAAGGAAGAACTTCAAGACGGTGGTGCCTTCGTCGACCAGTAGTTCTTCGAAGGCCCGAATGTGGCCAAAGCGCTTCTTCCACGTGGACTTCGGCACGAGGTCCATCACCCGGACGACCAGAACATCTTCGTAGTGACTTCGGTTGAAGATCACCAACTCACCATCTCCCGGAACCTCCTTATGGACCCGCCAGAGATAGTCATGACGAAGCTCGTCGTCGGAGGGTTTCTTGAAAGCGGCGACCCGCACGCCGCTGGGGTTCACGTGTTCGAAGACGTGCTTGATGGTGCCGTCCTTGCCGCCAGCGTCCATGGCCTGAAGCACCACCAGAACTCGGTGCTTCCCCTGCGCCCACAGAAGTTCCTGTAGTTCTTCCAGACGACCGTTGAGTTCGAGCGTGCGGGTCTCGGCTGCGGCCCGGTCGTCTGGATCGACGTGGGGCGTGTCCTGGGGGTCCCGCTTGTCCAGCCGGATCTTGTCTCCGGGTGCAACCCGAAACGTATCGATGTCGAAAGCCATGGCGTCATCATCGCATGGTTGGATGTTTGCTGATCTCCCGTGCAGGGAACCTGAGCCAATGGTTGTAACTTTGGTGGCTGTGATCGTTGCCGAGTTGCAGATCTACCACTCACTTCCCATTGCCCCGACCCGGCGAATTGCACTGGGAACGCGTGATCTGCCCACCGATCCCGCTCCTGGCGCCGGGGGTCTTCTGCTGGCCGGCATCGTGGCTCACACGGCGCGGTTCGTCGAAGCTGAGCTGCGGGAGGACTTGGTTCGGCTCATCGAGGACCTGGCGGCCGACCGCCGTGTGCCTCAACCCCGAGTGCGGCATCGTTTTCAGACCGACCGAGTCGGACTTTGCCGCAGCACTCATCGTCTGATCGCCAATGGGAACGTGTTGGAGTTCGACTTCGACGACGAACTCGGTCGCCCGGTGCAGCAGGCACTTGGTGCGATCTATGCGGCGGGCTCGCTGCCATCAGAAGCCAAGACATCGGTGTTCGATGCCATCCGCAACTCCTTGGTCTGGGGCGGCGATGTCGATACCAGGTTCATCAACTCGGTCATGGGTGGCGAAGCGGCCTCAATGTTCGAGTTGCGAGCCTGGAACGACCCCGTCAGCTGGGCGATGGAAGTTCTTGATCTGGACTCCGACTCAGATCCAAACAAGCGAGCTGTCCAACGTCGTTTCCGCACCTTGCTTCGCGACGCCCACCCCGATCACGGTGGGGTATCGGACGACGCAGCTAAGCGGATCGCTGAGCTCACCGAGGCCCGAGACATTCTGCTGGCAACATCCTGAGCATCGGTCTCGACGGCTAGCGGACCTTCGGATCTCCCGGGTTGAAGTCTTCGAGTTCGGCCTTGGCCGTTTCTGGGTAGAAGACGATCACCGAGACAAGCACCAACAGCGGCCCAATGAGCAGCACGGCTATGCCCGGGCCGAGGCTGCCCCATCGCTCGGCCAGTTCACCGGCAATAAGCAGGCCGACTGCGCTTCCGGACACGGCGATTAGGTCAAGCCAGCCACCAACTCGGGCTCTGGCCTTGGTTGGGAACAGTTCACTTTGATAGCTCCGCAGTGCGGTGTAGGCCCCAGCAAGCATCCAGGTGCCAACCATTGCCGAAATCCACAACCAGAGCCCCGTTGAGTAGAACATCAACGCACTGGCGCTTGCTCCCAGTGCGATGCCGATAGAGCCGACCGGTCGGCGGCCGGTGCGATCGGCGAGGAAGCCGGCGCCGAGGATGAACAGGGCGATGGGCAGGTTGATGACAAGCCGGAACAAGCTGATTCGGGCTGCGCTGAAGCCGAGTTCGTCGTTGAGGTACTCGTTGAGAAGCTGTGACGCGGGGGAGAGGAAGATGGTTGACCCGAACGCGGTAAAGGCCAGCAGCCAGAACCGTCGCCGGTCGACGTGTACCGGGCTGGTGTCGACAACGGCCGCGGCATCGAACCGTCGGGTCTCGGGCAGACTGCGCCACGCCCAGAGGATCACCGGCAGGAAGAGCAGCGGCAGAACGTAGAGGAGCCGCCATGCTCCGTCTGAGATGTCGGCTAGTGAGAGGGCCATGACAACCAGTCCTCCTCCAAAACCGGTCGTCAGCGTGACGAGCCCGATGGTCATGGAACGAACCTCGGCCGGTACTTCCTCGGTTACCGCCAGGGTGATCAGTGTGAGAAGGCCGGTGGCGAGGCCGCGGGCGACGGCCTGAGTCAGCCCGAGGGTGAAGAGATTCGGGGCCAGGGCGCCGAGCGCGGTGATCACGATCGACGACGCGGCGAAGCCGATGAGGAGGGGTCGTCTGCCTACTTTGTCGGCCCTTCGAATGAAGATGACACTGACCACGATGCCGATCCGGATGGCGGCCAAGGTGCGGCCCTGGTCTGCATCGTTGGCCCCGAATTCCTCGGCGGCGAAGGTGATGGTCTGTCCGATGAGCACGCCGAGATAACCGGCGGCCACGCTGATGACGGCTACTACGCCGAGGATAGTGGTGGCCCGAGAGTCGATAAGTTCCCGGGGCCACCACAACCGGGAGCGAGGCTGGCGATCGGTGTCGGCCAGTGCCCGCTTCATGAGGGGCACAAAGATGGCGCTCCAGACGGGGATGGCGAGTTTGAATTCGGTCCGTTCCTCGACCCGGTAGGTCGCGTCGTCCACTTGTTCGACGGTCAGCGACCGTTCATAGATCCGGAACGGTCCGCGATCCTGAAGCCAACGGTCAGTGCCATCGGGATGCTCGTTGAGGAGATCTCGTCGGGGCTCGCGAAGCGTGGCCAGCTCCTGCTCCGTGAGTTGGTGAGTGCGGGAGACTACGGTCACGAATCGTCTGCGTCGTTGCCGCCGGATTCGGCCTCATCAAGCTCGGCGACTGCTCGCTTGTTGGCCAGAACCAGAAGGCCAGCGATCACCAGCAATGGCAAAGCGACCAGAAGGATCTCGTCCCAGCCGCCCTGGTGGGCGATGAGGTTCACGGCGGCTGGATTCACGAATCCCAGGGTAGAGCGATACCGTGGAGAGGGATCGCAGGCCGAGAGGAATCCCCCATGGGCAGCGAAACAGAAGCCACAGAATCGTTCGAAAACCGAGTAGCCAAGGTGGTCGAGATCATTCGTCCTGCCATCCAGGCCGATGAGGGAGACATTTTTCTCCGCGCCGTCGACGAAGAGACGGGCAAGGTATCGGTGGAGCTGGTTGGGGCCTGTGTCACCTGTCCGGCCTCCACCGCAACGTTGAAAGACGGACTCGAGCGAATCCTCAAACAGCGGGTCGAGGGAGTCACCTCGGTCGAACACGTTGGCGAAGAGCTTCTCGGAGCCAGCGAGGGCACAGCTGTCTCCCTCTGACGGCTAGCTGCTACACCTTCTGTCGATATGGCTACACCTTCTCGATCGGACATCCCCGCGCTCTACGAGGCGGCCCGCAGTGGTCATCGACCATCGTTGGCCCGGCTTCTCTCCCAGATTGAACGGGGCGCCGAGGGCGCACGAGCCACCGGCGCATTGGCCTTCCCCGATGCTGGTGGCGGTTACACCCTGGGCATCACTGGCGCTCCCGGCGCTGGTAAGTCCACCCTGACCTCGGCGTTGGTCGCCCGCATGAGATCCGACGAGCTGTCGATTGGCGTACTCGCCATCGATCCATCGTCGCCTTTCACCGGCGGCGCCATCCTGGGTGATCGGGTCAGAATGCAGGAACACGCTCTGGACGAGCTGGTGTTCATTCGATCAATGGCGACCCGTGGTCATCTGGGCGGCCTGGCGCTGGCCACACCGGAAGCCGTCCGGCTGCTCGAAGCCACCGGCCGACAATGGATCGTGGTCGAGACGGTCGGGGTTGGTCAGGTCGAGGTAGAGATCGCCGGAGCGGCTGATACCACCGTGGTGGTCGTCAACCCGGGGTGGGGCGATGCTGTCCAGGCCAACAAGGCTGGGCTGATGGAAATTGCCGATGTCTTCGTCATCAACAAATCCGATCGGGCCGGGGCCGACGACACCCGCCGAGACCTCGAGTACATGCTCGATCTGTCCGGCCACACCGGGCAGGAGGGCGGCTGGCGGCCGGAAGTGGTTTCTACCGTTGCGATCGATGGCCAAGGGATGGACGAACTGTGGGAGGCGGTGCAGAAGCACCGGACCCACCTCGAGTCGTCAAGTGAGTTGGCCGAGCGCCGCGAGCGTCGAGCCAACGATGAGTTGGCCAAGATCGTTACTGAACAGCTGGAGGATCAGGCCCGCCGGCTTCAGGCCAGTGAGGAGTTCCAGCGACTCCGAGACGACATCGATCATCGAGTCATCGACCCCTGGGAAGCAGCAAGCCGGCTCCTGGGGAGCCGGCCTGCTGACTAACGCTTCAGTTTGATCGGCTCAAACGAGCCGGGAATCAGCCCCGCTTGAGGGAATCGCGGATCTCAACGAGGAGATCGTTGTCGCTCGGGCCGTCTTCTTCGGGGGCACCCATGCGCTTGTTGTATGCCTTCACCAGCATGAAGATCACAAAGCCGATGATGATGAACGACAGCA
>CALHBU010000348.1 GCA_937930655.1 uncultured Acidimicrobiales bacterium
CAAGGTCATCGACATCAATTACAAGGGAACGCTGCGCACCGTCCACACCTGCCTGCCGTCCATGATCGAGGGCGGCTTCGGTCGGGTGGTCAACATCGGTTCCGACGCAGCCCGGGTTGGGTCGTCGCTCGAAGCCGTCTACTCCGGGGCCAAAGGTGGCGTGATCTCTTTCACCAAGACCATCGCTCGGGAGATGGCCCGCAAGGCCATCACCGCCAACGTTGTGTGCCCCGGCCCCACCGACACTCCGCTGCTTGATGGCATCGTTGAAGCCAGCGATGATGGTGAGAAGGTCATCGGAGCCATGGCTCGCGCCGTGCCCATGAAGCGGGTCGGGCAACCACAGGAAGTGGCATCAGCGGTGGCCTATCTGGCCTCGGAGCAGGCCGGCTTCATCACCGGTCAGACCCTCAGCGTCAGCGGTGGCCTCACGATGAGCTAACGCTGGGTCTCGCTGGAGCCGACAAAGGCAGGTCGGTCGTAGAGTTTCGTCATGCAGATGATGATGATGTGGCCTCGCGACCGCGATGCCTACAAGGACGCCAAGATCGAGAAGCAGGCGGCCCTTCGTGTGTGGCAGTTCGCCCAGCCCTACCGGGGCATGGTCGGCGGTTTCCTGGTCACGGTGGTTCTCCAGGCCCTGCTGGGTCTGGTTCCGCCGCTGCTGTTCGGTCGGATCATCGACGACGTTATTCCCGGGCAGGACAAGCGACTGCTGGGCATCATCGCCGCCTTCATTGTCGGAGCCGCCATCTTGGAAGGCGCCGTCTCGATGTTCGAGCGGTACTGGTCGTCCCGGATCGGTGAAGGCGTCATCTTCGACCTTCGGACCGCGTTGTTTGATCACGTGCAGCGTCTCCCCATTGCCTTCTTCACCCGAACCCAGACCGGCACCCTCACCAACCGGTTGAACAACGACGTCATCGGTGCCCAGCGAGCGCTCACGACCACCCTCGGCACGGTCGTGTCCAACGTCATCACATTGGCTACCACCATGACGGCCATGCTCATTCTCGAGTGGCGGCTAACCATTCTGGCCCTCATCCTCACGCCGTTCTTCGTCGCTCCGTACCGACGGATCGGCCGGATCCAGCAGGGCATCACCAGGGACGGCATGGACCACAACGCGGCCATGAACGCCACCATGACCGAGCGGTTCAACGTGTCGGGTGCGCTGCTGGCCAAGCTCTTCGGAAGGCAGGACGATGAGGTTCGCTTGTTCTCCGATCGGGCCCGGGAGGTCCGTGACATCGGTATTCGCAGCGCCATCTTCACCCGAGGCTTCATGATCGCCCTCAGTCTGTTGGGCTCAATCGGCACTGCGTTGGTCTACGGCCTCGGTGGTTTGTTTGCCATCAACGGCGACTTCAGCGTCGGCCAGTTGGCGGCCATGGGTCTGCTGGTTGGTCGGGTGTACCAACCGCTCACCAGTCTCACCAACGCCCGCATCGACGTGCTCACCGCCTTGGTCAGCTTCGACCGGGTGTTCGAGGTGCTCGACTCCGAGATCCCCCTGGCCGACAAGCCCGGTGCCATCGAGTTGCCAGAGGTCAAGGGCCGGATCGAGTTCGACAACGTCACCTTCCGCTACCCGTTGTCGACCGAGACCATCATTCCCTCACTGGAGACGCCGTCTTCTTCGATATCCGACGAAAACGAAGCCCCGGTCATTCGCGATCTCAACGTCACCATCGAACCTGGCCAGTTGGTGGCGCTGGTCGGACCGTCAGGGGCCGGCAAGACCACCATCACCAACCTGGTTCCCCGCCTCTACGACGTCACAGCCGGGGCCATCACCATCGATGGTCACGATGTCCGAGATGTCACCCAGTCGTCGCTTCGGCACGCCATCGGTGTGGTGGTGCAGGACCCTCACCTTTTCCACGAGTCGATCGCCGACAATCTTCGCTTCGCCCGCCCCGAGGCCACCGAAGCTGAGATGCAGGCTGCGTGTGAGGCAGCGCAGATTCACGACACCATCGCCAAGCTGCCCAGCGGCTACGACACGGTGGTTGGCGAGCGGGGGTATCGGTTCTCGGGCGGCGAGAAGCAGCGCCTTTCCATCGCCCGCATGCTGCTGAAGGATCCGTCGATCGTCATCCTCGACGAGGCCACCAGCCATCTCGATTCCGAGAACGAGTCGCTGGTGCAAGAAGCGCTGGCCAAAGCCCTCGCCGGTCGGACCGCTTTGGTCATCGCCCACCGGCTTTCCACCATCACCCAGGCCGACCAGATCCTGGTGCTGGAGGACGGCGTTCTTGTCCAACGGGGAAGCCACGACGAGCTCCTCACCTCGGGCGGCCTCTACGCCGACCTCTATCAGACCCTCATCCGGGACTAGCCCCCACAAAACTGGCAGCTGAGCGTGGGGTCCACCCCACCGTGAGCTGCCAGTTTCGAGCTGCCCAGGAAACTGGCAGCTGAGAGTGCAGCGGACTCGACTGAGAGCTGCCAGTTTCGTGGGTTAGGCGTTTTTGATGAGGAGGCCGCCGTCGACCGGGAGGATGGCACCGGTCATGAACTGCGAGGCTGGCAGGCAGAAGTTGAGGGTGCCGTGGGCTACCTCTTCGGGGATGCCGTAGCGGCCGAGGGCGGTGCGGCGCTTGGCATAGATAGTCCGCTGTTCTTCCGGGATCGCCTCGGTGAGGCCGGTGACGATGGGCCCGGGGCAGATGCAGTTGACGGTGATTCCCTCGCGGCCAAGATCGACCGCCAAGCCCTTGGTCAGGCCGATCACACCGTGCTTGGCTGCCACGTAGGGGCTGTTGAACTTGGTGGCTCCCCAGCCCTCGGTCGAGGCGATGTTGACGATCCGGGGGCAGTCGGACTGTCGCAGGTGGGGGAGTGCGGCTCGGATGATCCGAGTGTGGGCGGTGAGCAGGATGTCGACGGTGGTGGCCCAGTTGTCCTCGAAGTCGGGATCGTCGATCGGTCCGCTGATGGCCATACCGGCGTTGTTCACCACCATGTCGAGGCCGCCGAAGGCCGCAACCGCTTCTTCGATCACCTGGGCCGCTCGCTCGCCATCGGTGACATCGAGGGTCCACCCCTGCGCTGAGTTGCCGGCCGCGGTGATCTCCTGAACCACTGCGTCGACACCATCGGCGGTGAGGTCGGTGACGATGACGTGGGCTCCTTCATCGGAGAACAATCGAGCCGTTGCCCGTCCCATGCCGGAGGCGGCGCCGGTGATGAGGGCCACCTTGCCCTCGATCGATCGGCTGAGTTCGCTGAGTCGTGCCATAGCGGCAGCTTGTCAGACCGGGAGAAGGGCTGGCGACCTGCCACTTGGTCGACGATCATGCGTCGGTGACTCAGCAACTTCCCGATCGGTCAGCAATCGAGCAGCGGGCCATGCTCGAAGCGGGCGAGGTTTCGGCCAGAGAACTCCTCGATGCCCACGTGGCCCGGATCGAGGCGGTCAATCCGTTGGTGAATGCGGTGGTGGCGTTTGACCCCGAGGTCGGCATGGCTCGGGCCGCCGCCGTCGACCAGGCCAGAGTCAAGGGTGAGCCCCTCGGTCCGCTGGCCGGCTTGGTCACCGCCCACAAGGACCTCA
>CALHBU010000349.1 GCA_937930655.1 uncultured Acidimicrobiales bacterium
CGGTTTCTCTCCCGTTGATTCCCGAGGATGGTCCGCCATCGGTGCACGCCGAAAGGACGAGCAGCAGCGCAAACCACGCTGTCCTCGTCCCTCCAGACAAGACCGCTACTCGGCCTCGACCAGGCGGTATTGAATGATCCGGCCGAACGACTCGGCCTCGAGGCATGCGCCGCCCACTAGGGCGCCATCAATGTCGGGCTGGCTCATGAGCTCCGGCGCATTGTCGGGCTTGACCGACCCGCCGTACTGAATCCGTACCGCGTCGGCGGCTTCGTCACCGAAGTTCTCCCGAACGGTCTGGCGGACAACGGCGCACATGGACTGGGCGTCTTCCGAGGATGCGGTCTTGCCGGTGCCGATGGCCCAGATGGGCTCGTAGGCGCACACCATGGAGCCGACCTGTTCGGGGCTGAGGCCAGAGAGGCCGGCCACGATCTGGCCCGCCACCTTGCTCTCGGCTTCGTCGGCTTCCCGCTCTTCGAGGGTTTCGCCACAGCAAAGAATGGGCAGCATCTCGTTCTTGAGAATGGCCTTGACCTTCAGATTCACCATCTCGTCGCTCTCGCCAAAGACCTCTCGACGTTCCGAGTGTCCGGCAAGGACATAGCTGACATTCAGCTTGGACAGCATCCCGGCTGAGACCTCGCCGGTGAACGCACCGGAGTCTTCGTGGTAACAGTGCTGGGCTCCAAGGTGGAACGGGAGGCGATCGGCCTCCAGCACTGTCTGAACCGTTCGGATGTCGGTGAATGGAGGATGAAGCGAAATATCCACCACCTCGATGTCGTCGGTGGACACCTGATAGCTCAACTCCTGCACCAACTTAAGGGCCTCAAAGTGGTTGAGATTCATCTTCCAATTGCCGCTGATCAGCGGTTTGCGGTCAGGCATTCGGTGCTCCTCGCAGGGCTTCCAGTCCAGGGAGATCGCCCTGTTCGATCAACTCTAGGGACGCCCCGCCACCGGTCGAGACATGGTCGACATCACGATCGATGCCGAATTGCTTGGCCGCTGCGGCCGAATCGCCGCCACCAACGACGGTGAAGGCCCGACTCTCGGCGATGGCGTGAGCCACCGCGCTCGTGCCCGCAGCAAATCGAGGGTCTTCGAAGACACCCATCGGCCCATTCCACAACACGGTTCCGGCGTCGTTGATGACGTCGGTGAACACCGCAGCGGTCCCAGGCCCGATGTCTAGACCCATCCAGCCATCGGGAAGGCTGGCTCCGGCCTGACGGATCTCGCCGCCGGCCTCCGGCTCGAAAAGCTTGCCCCCAGTCATGGCGGTGACATCTTCGGGAAGGTGAATGGTGGCGCCGCTGGCGAGCAGTCGAGCACACGTTTCGACCATGTCCTCTTCCAGCAGCGAGTCGCCCACCGAATGTCCTTGAGCTTTGAGGAAGGTGAAGGCCATCCCACCGCCGACGATGATGCTGTCGACGATCTCCAGGAGGGCTTCGATGACGCTGAGCTTGTCCGACACCTTGGCCCCACCCATGACGGCCACAAAGGGCCGTCGAGGTTGGTTGCGGACGCCGAGGATGACCTCGACCTCCTTGGCCAGCAACCGTCCGGCTGCCGATGGAAGCGTCTGGGGCGGACCAACGATGGAGGCATGCGATCGGTGTGATGCACCAAAGGCGTCGTTCACATAGGCATCGAAGCCAGCGACCAAGCTGGCCACAAAAGCCGGATCGTTGCCCTCCTCCCCCGGGTTGAAGCGGAGGTTGTCCAGCAACTCAATGCCTGGCGCCAACGACGCCAGGTGAGCCTTGACCGGCTCAAGCGAGTAGTCGGGGTTCACCTTCCCCTTTGGCCGACCTAGGTGGGAGCAGGCCGTGACCTTGGCCCCCTTTTCCTGGAGGAACTTGAGGGTCGGCAAAGCCGACTTGATGCGGAGGTCGTCGGTGATGAGCCCATCGCGGATGGGCACGTTGAAGTCGACACGTACAAGTACCGACTTCCCGTCTATGTCGCCGAGGTCTTCCAGCTCAGGTACGCCGAAGACTGCCACGCTCAGCCCTGGTTGGCCGCGCCGACGATCTGGCTCATGTCAACCAGGCGGTTGGAGTAACCCCACTCGTTGTCGTACCAGCCGAAGGTCTTGACCATCGTTCCCTGGGTCATGGTGAGGCCGCCATCGATGGTGCACGAGGCAGGCGAGCTGACGATGTCGGAGCTAACGATGGGTTCTTCGGTGTACTCGAGCACGTTGGCCATCCGACCCTCAGCAGCGGCAGCGGCAAATGCGGCGTTGACCTCTTCGGTCGACGGCTCACCATCGACGATCGCGGTGAAGTCGGTGATCGAACCAGTGGGGATCGGAACCCGAAGCGAGGTGCCATCGAGCTTGCCCTGCATGGCCTGGAGCACCAGTCCGGTGGCCCGAGCTGCACCGGTGGATGTCGGGATGATATTGATGGCAGCGCCACGGGCCCTACGCAGGTCGGAGTGGGGGCCATCAACCAGTGCCTGGTCGCCGGTGTAGGCGTGGATGGTGGTCATGAGACCCTGCTTGACCCCGAAGGCGTCGTCGAGGACCTTCACCATTGGCACAAAGCAGTTGGTGGTACACGAAGCGTTCGAGACGACCTTGTCCTTGGCCGGGTCGAACGTGTCTTCGTTCACACCGACCACGAAGGTGTTGTCGGCCTCACCGCAGGGGGCAGAGACGATGACGTAGGGAGCACCAGCATCGAGGTGGGCTGCCGCGGTGTCTCGGCTGGTGAAGAAGCCGGTGGACTCGATGACAACATCGACTCCAAGGTCGCCCCACGGGAGATCACCGGGATTACGCTCGGAAAGGACCTTCAGCACGTCGCCATCGACGGAGATGCCGCCGTCGACTGCGCTGATGTCGTTCGGCAGCCGGCCAAGTACGGAGTCGTACTTCAGCAGGTGAGCCATGGTGTCGAGCGAGCCAAGGTCGTTGACAGCGACAAAGTCGATGTCTGCGCCCTGCTGCTTTGCAGCGCGGAAAAAATTCCGTCCGATGCGACCGAAACCATTGATGCCGACGCGAATCGTCATGTGTATGTGCCTTTCAGGGTGTGCTGTTAGTTAGATTTTCGAGAGATAAACGAGCAAGGAGAACTGCGCCTCCGACCCTACTGGGTCGGTCCGTTCGACTGGGTGAGGAGGTCCGCCAAGACCGCGCCCAGCTTCGCTGGGTCGTGTCCCCATCCATCTTCCCCTGCAACGTCGCCAACCGAAACCCTGGTGGGTACCTCTTCTACCCTCGGTGTTTCCGGCGGCGTCACCACAACATCGGGGACAATGCCGTGCTGATGAAGGGTCTCGACGTGTTCGGGGAGACCAAATCCGTGTGCTTCGCCCCGATCGTTGGCGATGTTGGCGACGAAGACTCGGGTGGCGCTGGTGTGTAGCAAGGCATCCCGTACCGCTGGTGCCATAGCGGCCGCCAACACGCTGGTGAAGAGGGAACCCGGGCCGATGATGACCTGATCGGCGGTCATGATGGCATCGACGGCGGCCTCCGGGGTGCGGGCCGTCGCCGGGTCGAGGCGGAGGTTGCGAATGTTGCTCCCTCGCTCGATTGTCACCTGGCCACACAGTGCTCCGGCATCAGAATCGGCCAACAACGTGACCGATCCCCTCGTGGCCGGGTAGAGGGTGCCTTCGGCTCCAATGAGTCGTGAGACCTCTGAGATGGCGGCCTCGAAGTCGCCAGTGGCGCTGGCCAGACCAGCAATCAGAAGGTTGCCGACCGGATGCCCCTCAAGAGCACCGCTTTCAAAGCGATGCTCGAGCGAACGGGCGAGAAGCGTGTCTTCACTGGCGAGAGCGGACAGGCAACGGCGCAGATCGCCAGGAGCTGGTAGCCCGAGTTCTCGTCGAATGCGACCACTGGAGCCCCCGTCGTCGGCCACCGACACGATGCCGGCAATAGTGCCGGCATAGGCCCTGGCGGCGCGCAGCGACGATGCAAGACCGTGACCACCGCCCAACGCAACAACTCGGGGTCCGCTCATCTGATCAGCGATTGATATCTCGATGATTCACCCTCGGCATCCAGCCATCGCCCTTTAGGGCTGCGGCAACATGCTCCGACACCGCCACCGACCGATGGCGACCGCCGGTGCACCCGAAGGCGACGCTCAGATAGGAGCGGCCTTCGTCGGCATAGGCCGGCAGTAGCTCGTTGAGGAGATCGAGGAGTTTGGTGAGGAAACGCTGGGTTGGCTCTCGATCAAGGACGTAGTCCTTGATCACCGCATCCTGACCTGACAGCGGCCGAAGCGTCTCTTCCCAGTACGGGTTGGGCAGGAACCGACAGTCGATCACCATGTCGACGTCGAGCGGAATGCCGTGCTTGAAACCAAACGACGACACCGTGATTCTCATGTCGTCGCCGGGCTCGGCGCTGCTGAACTCGGCTGTGAGACGCTCCCGCAACTGGTGAGGGTTGAGATCGCTGGTGTCGATCACGAGGTCGGCCATGGCCTTGGCTGGCGCCAGTTGATCGATCTCAGCCGCGATAGCACTGGCCAAACCGACATCGGTCATCGGATGACGCCGCTTGGTACTCTCGTACCGGCGAACGAGGACCTCGGGTCCGCAGTCCAGGAAGACCACCCTGACCCGGTCGATCTGCTCGCTGAGCTGGGTTACCGCTTGCTCCATCTCAGTGTCGTACCCCGACATGACGAGAGCCACCCGGTCATAGCGACCGCCTTTGGAACCGGCCAGTTCGGCCACCTTGGGGACCAGAGTGGCCGGCAAATTGTCGATAACGAACCAGTCGAGATCTTCGAGGACCGCCGCCCCCGTCGAACGTCCGGCGCCCGATAAACCTGTCACCACCAAGAGCTCCTGCACCCTTCTAGTTTCTCACACTTGGCTGCTTGACGAGACGAAGGGCCAACAACCTCGGAACCGTGTCAGCTTCAAAGTACTCGGGAGCTCCAGCCAGAAAGCCAGGCGGAGGTGCTGGCTCATGCATCTGTTCCAACAACAAGCCGGTCCCGGCGAGAGCGTTGAGGTACCGAGACAGTGGACGATGGACGAAGCGCACGAACACGTCCTTTTGGACCTCTTCCAATGATGATTGCTCGACCAGATAGGGCCCGATCCGCCAGTACTGTTCGGGCGGATCCAGCATCTGATCGTCGATCCATCCGCTGTTCGGCGTTTGAAGAAGCGGATGGTTGAGCAGAAAGAGAAAGACCCCGCCGGGGGCCAGTACTCGGCTGACCTCGGCCAGTGCTTCATCGACGGCGTCTATGTGTTCGAACACCAGACAGGCCACCGCGGCATCGAAGCTTTCGTCGGCAAAAGGCAGGGCGGCTGCTTCGGCCAACCCGTAGCGGGGTCCACCACCTCGCCGAACAGCCTCGGTGACCTGGGCCGGAAAGGGATCGATGCCCACGACCTCGACGCCGACGGCCGCCAACTCTCTGGCTACTTGCCCCTCCCCCGCACCGACGTCCAGCACTCGCTTCGCTGTGCCGAGCTCGTCGACGATCAGCGGCAGGATCTGCTCGGTGTATTCGGGGTCGACTCCGTCGGTGAATTCTCGCTGCCACCAGTCGGTCAGCTTCGAATCAGCCCAGTCTCCAGACACGGGCCGACGCTATCGCCTGGACGGTTCGGCTCAGGCCGCGTGGGTCTTTTCGTACACGGCCTCGGCCACCGCGTCGGGAAGCCAGCTCAGCTCTTTCAGTGTCTCGAGGCTGGCCTTGCGAACCTTTGTGATGCCGCCAAGTTCCTTGGTGAGACGCTTCTTTCGGGTCGGACCGAGACCGGGAATGTCGTCCAACACCGACTTGGTCATTCGTTTGTCACGAAGATTGCGATGATAGGTGATGGCAAACCGGTGGGACTCGTCGCGCAGGCGCTGCAGCATGTACAGCGCTTCTGATTGACGAGGGATTCGCACCGACTCGGCTCGATCGGGAAGAAAGACCTCCTCGAATTGCTTGGCCAGCGCGCACACCGGAATCTCCTCGGTGAGTCCCAGCTCTTCCAGCACTCTGACGGCCACGCTCAGTTGCCCCTTGCCGCCATCGACCATGAGTAATTGCGGCGGATACTGGAACTTTCCTCGTTCCGCGATTGGCTTGGCTCGATCGGCCAGGTAGCTCTTCAGCCGCCGGGTGAGCACTTCTTCCATGGCGGCGAAGTCATCGTTTTGCCTCACGGTCTTGATCTTGAACCGCCGGTACTCTCGGCGGTTGGCAAGTCCATCTTCGACTACCACCATGGAGCCGACATAGTCCGAGCCCGACAGATGGCTCATGTCGTAGCACTCGATACGCAGAGGTGCTTCTGGCAGATCAAGCCACTCCTGCAACTCGTTGAGGGCTTTGGCCCGGCTGTTGTGATCGGCCGCCCGTTTCATTCGATGACGAGTGAACTCCTGCTCGGCGTTCTGATTGACGGTGGCCAGAAGCTCACGTTTGTCACCCCGTTGCGGCACCCGTATTTCGACCTGGCTCCCCCGAGCCAGACTCAACCATTCTTGATAGAGCTCAACGTCGGAGCTTTGGTAGGGAGCGAACACCACCTTGGGCATGCCCTGCACCGGGTCTTCGTCGTAGAGACCTTCGAGCACTTTGTCGACCAGTTCGCTATCGGAGAGCTTCTCGACCTTGTCCAACACGAAGCTACGCCGACCGGTGACTCGGCCACGGCGGACAAAGAACACGAAGACCAGCGCCTCGAGATCGTCCTGGGCAATGCCAATGACGTCGAGGTCTTCGTTGCGGTCGGCGACCATCTGTTGTTTCTCGACCGCTTTGCGAACGGTCGCCATTCGGTCCCGGAGCCGGGCCGCCTTCTCGAACTCCAGAGCTTCGGCCGCAACATGCATTTCGCTCTCGAGCCGGTCGATGACCGGCTCGGTGTCGCCATCGAGAAACTGGCTGAGATCGTCGACCATCTTCTTGTAGTCGGCGTCGGACACTTCACCGACGCACGGGCCGGCACACTTCTCGATGTGATAGAGCAGGCAAGGCTTGCCCAACTTCTTATGCCGCTCCAGCTTGGCGTTGGTACAAGTGCGGATCGGGAACGACCGCAGCAACTGGTCGAGTGTTTCCCTGATGGCATAGGCGTGGGCGTAGGGGCCGAAGTAGCGGGTGCCCTTTCGTTTGGTCCCTCGCATGACCTGGGCCCGGGGCCACTCGTCACCAACGGTGAGCGCCAGATACGGGTAGCTCTTGTCGTCGATGAGCCTGACGTTGAAGCGAGGGCGGTGCTCTTTGATCAGGTTGTACTCGAGCATCAGCGCTTCGACGTCGTTCCGAACCTGCATCCACTCGACGGTTTCGGCCGTGGCCACCATCTGGGCGGTGCGTGGATGGAGGTTGACGGGATTCTGGAAGTAGCTGGACAGCCGAGAGCGCAGCGACTTGGCCTTGCCGACATAGATCACCCGGCCCGCCCCGTCCTTGAACTGGTATGAGCCGGGAGTTTCCGGGATGGTTCCAGCCGGTGGGCGCTTCACCTAGCCGATTCTAGAGGCCGGGCCCGTTCTCGGGAGGAGATAGTCAAGTGGCTGCAAAACTCAGCCGATGACCTCAAAGACGGCGCATCCTGTGCTCGAGTGAAGGAACTGTTCGATGGCCTCATGCCAACAATGCAACAACCTGCTGCCGAGAACCGTTGATCGCTGTCCAGTATGTGGACTTGTTCCCCCGAGCGAGATTCCCAACGCCGAGTTCGCTCCGCCCCAGTCGCCGGGCTGGGCGCCGGCTGCTCCATCGTTGGGTGATCGGCTCAAACAAACCCCAGGGGCACCAAATGTCGGGACCCCGGCATCGCCACCAGCCCCGGCACCGACTCCAGCGCCAACCGAGTTTCAATTCAACGAGCCACTGGCGCAGCCGACTCCCGGTACGGATCACCAGGATCCGGCCGTAGCGGCTGATTATCAGCCCCCGGCCGCTCAGCTTGGAACCCTCGAGGCTGCCAACTACAAGCGGGTCGGTGCACCGAGCGGCCATGTCGCCCCCGTTCCAAATCCTGAACTTCAGGAACAGATCATCGGGAATCTTCCGTCGGACTTCATGCCTGATCAGGACGACACTCTGCGAGACCGCACGGTTCGGGCTCAATCGGCTCGGATCGAAGGGGTATCAATCGGCAGAAGCGAGAACCACAAGGTCCTGACCGGGGCAATGTTCGGACTCGGTCTCCTTGCACTGGCGGCTGGCACACTGCTGTCCATACCGCTGCTCGACGACACTGAAGCCGCGGCCGCGGCGCCAACCTTCGAGGGGGTGGATGAAGACGGCGAGCTGGTCCTTGCCGAAAGCAGTGAGGCCAACATGGTCGAAGTACGAGCGCAAGGTTGCAGTCGAACCGATGTTTCCTACGCCTTCATGCCCGACCCCACCATCGTCGTGCTCCCTTATAGCCAGGTACTCAACGACGGTGTCCCCACCATCCGCGACGGCGAAGGCAACGAAGTTCTGGCCGACCTGATCTACGCCGACGGTGAATCCGACCTTGCCGTGCTGCGGGCCCGATCCGAGATCGACGCAGCCGGACTCGGCTGGAGCGGGGCTAGTCAGGCGACAGAGGGAGCAACGCTTCTCCTGGTGGAAACCAGCCGGTCGGGCGAACCGACTGCGACATCGGTCCAGGTCGTCAGTCGGTCTCGCAATAACGCCGGCCTTATCTCCACCATCGTAGTAAGCGAGACCGGTATGAAGCCCGGATCGGTAGCTCTCGATGCCCAGGGACGCCTGGTCGGTATTGTTGACAAGACCGGCGACGCCCTCACATCGGCCGATGCTCTCCGTCAGCTAGTTGGTGAGGCTAAGTCTCGTCCCGGCAACTACGACGCCATCTGCCCCGAGCCAGAGGCCGAGCTAACGGTCGATCTCGACAACTAGGCCAGTACCCGCAGGCCAGTACCCGCAGACCCAAAACCAGACGGAGTTAGCGGCCGCGGCTCAACAAGACGGCGCGGAGGGTCCGAACGATCACCTGGAGATCGAGACGAATGCCCTGTCGCCTCAGGTAATACATGTCGTACTGAAGCTTCTCCAGGGCATCGCCCTCGTCACTGGCATAGCCGAACTTCACCTGGGCCCAACCGGTCAGACCGGGCCGCACCGAGTGGCGAGCGTCGTAGAACGGGATCTTTGTTCTCAGCTCTTCGACGTAGCTGGTTTGCTCCGGCCTCGGTCCGACGATGGAAAGTTCGCCTCGTAGCACGTTGAGTACCTGAGGAAGCTCGTCAAGGTGGCTCCGGCGAAGAAGATTGCCGAACGGCGTGATTCGCACATCATCGGCCTGGGTCCATTCGCCAGATGGCGCCGAGGCTTTCATCGTGCGCAGCTTGAGCATCTCGAAAGGAATTCCGTCCTTGCCAATTCGTTCCTGACGAAAGAACAGCGGCCCTCGGTTGCCCACCACGTTGCCAACAATCACGACGGGAAGCAGAAAGGCCAACCCGACAGCACCGATGGCGCTGCACGCCACATCGACTAACCGACGGGCACGCACATACTGCTGCCGGTGAAGCTCACCGATGTCGAAGAGCAGGGTGACCCGCTCCAGCTCCGAGATCGGCAGCTTTCCCAGCCATTCTTCGTAGAACAGCGACAGAGTCCGGACCCGGATACCGGTTCGGTGGAGCTTGGCGACGTCATGGACGATCTCGGCTTCCGCCTGGGCGCCCACATCCAGCACGATCAGACTGGCCCCCGTCTCGCTCACAGTTTTGGCCAGCAGATCGGCGGGTCCGGTGCGAAGTTCGGTTGGCGTGAGCACCGCCTCGATACGGGCTGGCCGCTCGGCCGCTGTGGCCAGGTCACCTGAAAGTGAACCGAACTCTTCAACCTTCTCGGCGATCAGCACCAGCCGGGTCCGATCTTCTGTCCGACCGGCGATGTCGGAGAAGAGATTCCAACAAAACAGCGCCCACAGCGGTGTCAGCAGTCCGGCGAGACCAAGCACCGAACGGGGTAGGAGCTGAGAACCAAGCGCAGCCTGACCAAGCGACACCACCACGGCGGCCAAACCAACCGACAGCAACGCCGAGGCCAGCACTCCACCACGAGAACGAGCCTCATCAGGAAGGCCAAGGGCATAGGACGCAGAGACCAGAACTCCCACAAACGGGATACTCCAGCCAAACTGGAACGAACCCAGGTAGTCGTAGCTCTCGGTGGCCCACCACCGGGCGTGGACTGCGCCGGACCCGAAAACTATGGAGATGAGTCCGATCCAGAGCATGGATCGAGAGAGCCGGCGCATACAGGTGCCATCGGCATCAGACGACCGGAATTCAAGGGAGGGCCCACAACGAAAGCCGTCAACCTCGACCGCCGGCCAGTAGCGGCTTGAGGAATCGACCCGTGTGACTCTTGTTGATCTTTACGATGTCCTCGGGCGATCCGGTCGCCACGACGGTGCCGCCGCCATCGCCGCCTTCAGGGCCCAGGTCGATGACCCAGTCAGCCGTCTTGATGACATCCAGGTTGTGTTCGATGACCAACACCGTGTTGCCCTGGTCAACCAAACGAGTCAGCACCGTAAGCAGTCGTCGAATGTCCTCGAAATGCAGGCCGGTGGTCGGCTCGTCGAGAAGATAAATGGTGTGGCCGGTGGAACGCTTGGCCAGTTCCGAGGCTAGCTTTACCCGCTGTGCCTCGCCGCCCGACAACGTCGGCGCCGGCTGACCAAGTCGGACATAGCCCAGTCCGACGTCGACCAAGGTCTGGAGATGGCGAGCAATCGGCGGTTGATTGGCGAAGAACTCGAGACCCTCTTCGATCGGCATATCGAGCACATCGGAGATGGTCTTGCCCTTGAACTGAATCTCCAACGTGTCCCGGTTGTACCGAGCGCCCTTGCACACCTCGCAGGGAACATACACGTCGGGCAGAAAGTGCATCTCAATCTTGATGGTGCCATCGCCCGAGCAAGCCTCGCAGCGGCCGCCGGCCACGTTGAACGAGAACCGACCGGGCTGGTAGCCACGAACCTTGGCCTCGTTTGTCTGCGCAAAGAGTTTCCGGACATGATCGAACACGCCGGTGTAGGTGGCCGGATTCGATCGAGGGGTGCGACCAATCGGCGACTGGTCAATGTCGATGACCTTGTCGAGGTAGGCCAAACCGTCCAGCGACTTGTGCAACCCGGGCGGGGTCTTCGACTTGTAGATCTTCTGCATCAACGACTTCAGCACAATCTCGTTGACCAGCGTCGACTTCCCCGACCCCGACACCCCGGTGACGGCGACGAAGAGGCCGAGTGGAATCTCGACATCGATGTTCTTCAGGTTGTGCTCTCGGGCGCCGCTCACGACGAGCCGCTCAAGTGAGGGTTGTCGTCGTTGCTCGGGCACCGGAATGTTCTTGCGGCCCGACAGATAGGCACCGGTGAGCGATGCCCGACGTTTGAGCAGACCATTGATGCCACCGGCGTAGACGATCTGGCCACCGTGCTCGCCGGCGCCAGGGCCGATATCGACCACGTAGTCAGCGGTGGCAATCGTTTCCTCGTCGTGTTCGACCACCAGCACGGTGTTGCCGATGTCTCGTAGGCGCTTAAGGGTCTCGATCAACTTCGCGTTGTCTCGTTGATGGAGGCCGATCGATGGCTCGTCCAAGACGTACAACACCCCGGTCAGGCCCGAACCGATCTGGCTGGCCAACCTGATCCGTTGTGCTTCGCCACCCGACAGGGTGGCTGCCGATCGGCCCAGGCTCAGATAATCGAGACCGACATCGAGGAGGAAGCCGATGCGGGCGTTGATCTCCTTGACCACCCGCTCCGCGATCAACAGATCACGATCGGAGAGATACAGACCCTCGAGCACCTTGGCCGCCTCGCCGATGGACATCGCGCACAGGTCGGAGATCGAGTGACCATCGACCAGACAGGCCAACGACAGTGGGCTGAGACGGGCCCCCTCGCATGAAGGGCAATGCACCTCTCGCATGTAGCCCTCGATCTGTTCCCGCTGGGAGTCGGACTCGGCCTCGGTGTGACGTCGCCGGAGGTAGGGCACGATGCCCTCAAAGTTGGCGTTATAAGTGCGCTGGCGGCCGTACCGGTTCTGGTAGGTGACAGTGACCCGCATGCCCTTGCCCCCGAGGAGAAGCAAGTTTCGCTCCTTCTTCTTGAGAGACGACCAGGCGACCTCGGTGTCGATGCCGTGCTCGTTGCATACCGCTTCGACCAGGCGACCGAAATATCGACTCTTACCGCCGGACCAGGGATGGATGGCGCCGTCGGTAATCGACAGATCTGGATTGGGCACCACGAGCTCGGCATCGACTTCGTAGGTGGTGCCGAGACCGTCGCAGGCAGTGCACGCGCCGTAGGGGCTGTTGAACGAAAAGTTCCGGGGAGCTAACTCTTCGAAACTTTTGCCATCGCTCGGGCGGGAAAGGTGCTGGCTGAAGACCAGTACCTGAGCGTCGACATCATTGGCGCCATCTTCGGACTTGGCGGGAACGATCTCGATCTCGGCCACTCCCTCGGCCAAACCGAGTGCTGTTTCCATGGAATCGGTCAGCCGTCGCTCGATGCCATCACGCTGAACCAGACGGTCAACGACGACCTTGATGTCGTGCATCTCGTACCGCTCGAGTTCGGGGAGATCGCCACCGAGCTCGATCATCTCTCCGTCGACCAGGGCACGAACGAAGCCCTGTGTCGCCAGGTCGCCGAGCAGCGTTTCGTAGGTGCCCTTCCGACCCCTGACCACCGGGGCGAGAACCTGGAAGCGGGTGCCCTCCGGCAACTGGAGAATCTTGTCGACAATCTGCTGAGGCGTTTGCTTGACCAGTCGCTCCCCCGTCTCAGGGTCGTGGGGCACACCGATGCGGGCGAACAGTAAACGGAGATAGTCGTAGACCTCGGTGACGGTGCCCACGGTCGAGCGCGGATTACGGCTGGCTGATTTCTGGTCGATGGAGATTGCCGGAGACAAACCTTCGATGAAGTCGACATCGGGCTTGTCCATCTGACCCAGGAACTGTCGGGCATAGGCCGATAGCGACTCGACGTATCGGCGTTGACCCTCGGCATAAATGGTGTCGAAGGCCAATGAGGATTTGCCGGACCCCGACAGGCCGGTGAAGACAATCAGTTTTTCACGCGGAAGTTCGAGGTCGACCTCAGCGAGATTGTGTTCTCTGGCACCGCGAATGACGATCTTGTTGCCCACCCGGCGAGCCTACCGACCCGACGTGAGCGAACGCCTGTTCGTCGACGAGAAACTACTCGGCCAGAACGAATCGGGTCATTCGTTGTCCGAAGAAGTCCATCTCGCCAAGCACTTCGCCCATCTCGTAGCCGGGAAACTCTTCGAGGTCGCCGTCGGCCTCGTCGATCCAAATGAACTGGTCGATCCCCTGCTCGGCCATAAGTTCGGCCGCCAGCTCCTGGTCATCTTGCCATGCGGCGCCCAGCCAACGTTCACCAATCATGAGCGGTCCGGCCTCTCGGGCCTTCACGAAGTCCCGCCACACGACAACCTCGTTCTCTTCGGTGACTGCGTTCAGCGCATCCCAGTCATCGGTGATCTCATCCATCCGTATGTACGACCACGTCGTTCCAAAAATGGTGATCGCCAGTGCGCCGACTGCTACCCCACCGATCAGGCGCGGGTGCTGCTCTCGAACGAGTGCAATACCGGTCACCATCAGCACAAGACCGGTGAGGAGAAGATAGCGACCGCCCCATTGCGGGAGCGCTCCCTGCGGGAACTGGACCGACAGCAGCAGCGGCACAGGCAGAAGCCCGCAGGCCAACGGAAGCCATCGGCGATGGTGGATGGCAGCGGCCAGACCCACAGCGGCGAGCGGGGTGGTCGGAATCATGCCGGGGACAAAGCGAGGACCTAGCACCAGAAGGAGCAGGGCGATGAGGATGCCCATCGCTAACGCGAACATTCGCGGCAACTCAGAAGTTTGGCCCCGAAGCGCGCTCATCGTCAGCCACATCAGTGCAACCAGCAGCACGAACCCCAACATGTAGGACATCGGGTGATCACCATTCAGCACATACAAGATGGTGGCACCAGCTGCGCTGAGTCGAGCCTCGAACCCATCGTCAGATGCGCTGGCTGCGGTGGCGGCACCCCGACTGAGACGACCAAGATCGCCAACCAGCATCTGGTTGACCACGGTGTAGGCAGTTAGGACCGAGAGGGCGACGGCCGCCATCGCGCCCCCCGCTGACAGGGCCGCCAGTGGCGACCTTCTTCTTGCCACTACGACCAGGACAACCAGTCCATTCACGAACCCGTAGACCAGCGCTTCCTGTCGCATGGTGGCGGCCAGGCCAAAGGCCAGCCCGGCCAGTGCCGCCGAACGGACTGCCCGCTCGCTGCCGTTGACAGTGTCGAAGACGGCCACTACTCCGAAGGCCATCGCCGCCAGCCCGAGGCTGTGTTCCCAGAAGTCAAGGGCGTAGATGGCGACCGGACTGGCTAGTCCGACCAGCCACTGTGACCAGGCGCCGTCGGAGCCGGGGCTGAGACGACGCTCCAGCGCTCTGGCCGCAACTGCAGTCAGAACCGCGCCCAAGATCGGAAGCAACAGGGCGGCCCGGGCACCACCGACGGACCAAAGGAGACGGGCCGGATAGACCATCGTGTAGCTGGTCGTGTTCACCCACTGCCCATTGGGTGTGTGGTGGGTGTGAGCGAATGGGTAGAGCGTGCCGTCGGGATCGGACTCTTCGAACCAGTACCCCATGTCGAGATCCCAGTCTCCACGCTCTGTCATGGCTTCCAGGCTGGCGGTCTTACCTCCGACGTCGGTGCTGAGGTAAGCGTTGGGATCGAGAACGAACGACAGAGCAATGAAGACGCAGAACAACACCGCCGAGATGGCCAGCGATTGCCGGTAGAGCGGTTGTGGCGCGACGGTTCTGGTGGCCAGCTCGGCATCGGCGCGGAGATCCATCCCCTTCCATCGGATGCCCTTCAGCCGTTCTGAGCTCTTCTCTTGTCATGAAACACGGCTCAGGCTGCGGCTAGACCATTTCTCGTAGTTCGCGCTGCAGGTCTCGGATCTCGTCCCGCAGTCGGGCCGCATACTCGAAACGCAGGTCGGCTGAAGCTTCCTTCATCTCTTCTTCCAGCGTGAGAATCAACCGCTGTAGTTCATCCTCCGGCAACTCGGCCAGCTCACGAAGACGTTTCTCTTCGTCTGGCCGCCGCTTTCGCTTGTCGCCTGACCGGGCATCGCCCGGCACTGGAGCAACAGACTCATCGGCCGGCCGCAGCATGGCCAGAATGTCTGTAACCGCTTTGCGGACCGTCTGAGGATCGATGCCGTGTTCTTCGTTGTGGGCCAGTTGGAGGCCACGCCGCCGGTTGGTTTCCGACATCGCCCGCTGCATCGAGTTGGTGATTTGGTCGGCATACATGATCACCCGGCCATCGACGTTCCGGGCAGCACGCCCCATGGTCTGGATGAGTGACGTCTCCGACCGAAGAAATCCCTCTTTGTCGGCGTCGAGAATCGTGACCAGTTGCACCTCGGGAAGATCCAAGCCCTCTCGAAGAAGGTTGATACCGACCAAAACGTCGAACTCACCGAGCCGGAGCCCTCGCAAGGTCTCGATGCGCTGGATGGTGTCGATTTCGCTGTGTAGGTAACGAACTCGGAGTCCCTGCTCAAGCAGATAGTCGGTGAGATCCTCGGCCATTTTCTTAGTCAGGGTGGTCACCAAGGTTCGGCCGTCGTTGGCCACCGTCTTGTTGATTTCCTCGACCAGGTCGTCGATCTGACCCTTGGTTGGCCGGATGACGACCTCGGGATCGACCAAACCGGTTGGTCGCACGATTTGCTCGACAATTTGTTCGGAATGCTCCAGCTCGTAGGCACTCGGGGTTGCCGACAGGAAGACCACTTGTTTGGTCCGCTCGAGCCATTCCTCGAACTGCAGCGGCCGGTTGTCGACGGCTGACGGCAGACGAAACCCATGCTCGACCAACGTGTCTTTCCGACTGCGGTCGCCGGCGTACTGGCCGTGGAGCTGCGGAATAGCAACGTGACTCTCGTCGATGATGGTGATGAAATCGTCGGGGAAGAAGTCGACCAGGGTGTAAGGGGCCTGACCGGGTTGGCGACCGTCGAGATGGCGGCTGTAGTTCTCGATGCCGTTGCAGAAACCCATCTCGGTCATCATTTCCAGGTCGTACTGCGTGCGCATCCGCAAGCGTTGGGCCTCGAGGAGCTTGTTTTCCTTCTCGAACTCGGCCAACCGTTGCTGAAGTTCTTCTTCGATGGTCCCAATGGCCTTCTGCATGAGCTCATCGGATGTCTGGTAGTGCGTATTGGGGAAGACGACCAGTTCGCTTAGATCTTCGAGCTTCTCGCCGGTCAGAGGGTCGACCGAGGTGATGGACTCGATCTCGTCGCCGAACAACTCGATCCTGACCAGAAACTCCTCGTAGGCCGGGTGGACCTCGATGGTGTCGCCCCGGACCCGGAACTTGCCGCGGACGAGATTCATGTCGTTGCGTTCGTATTGCATCCGGACCAGATCGGACAGAATCGACCGCTGATCGTGCTCTTCGCCCTTGCGGACGATGAGCAGCCGGTTCCGATACTCATCGGGTGACCCCAGGCCGTAGATGCACGACACCGATGCCACCACGATGGTGTCCGGCCTGGTCAGAAGGGCTGCCGTGCTGGCGTGACGGAGACGGTCGATCTCGTCGTTGACCGACGAGTCCTTCTCTATGTAGGTGTCCGACGACGGTATATAGGCCTCTGGTTGGTAGTAGTCGTAGTAGCTAACGAAGTATTCGACCCGGTTTTCGGGGAAGAACTCTCTGAACTCATTGGCTAGCTGAGCGGCCAACGACTTGTTGGGGGCAATGACCAGCGTGGGGCGCTGTACCTTCTCGATGGTCCACGCAATGGTGGCCGACTTACCAGACCCGGTGATGCCGAGGAGGGTCTGGGCCTTGTTGCCACTGTTGATGCCGGAGGCCAACGCCTCGATGGCCGCCGGCTGATCACCGGCGGGTTCGAACTCCGACACAACCTTGAATGGCGGCATACTGCGACACTACCTGAGCGCTATGACAGCCTGACGTTGTGCGAGTTGCGAGCGCGGCGAGCAACTCGGTTAGTGAACGTAGTGACCGGCGGTTAGGTCACGAAGTGACCGGCGGC
>CALHBU010000350.1 GCA_937930655.1 uncultured Acidimicrobiales bacterium
CACTTCCTGTGGTTGCCCGACCCGCTTCATGGGCACGGCGCGAGCCATGGCTCCGATGACCTTCTCACCATCGTCGCTGGCTTCAACGATGCCATCAAGCAGCGGAGTGTCGGTGGGGCCAGGGCAAACGACGTTGGCGGTGATGGCTTTGCGGGCCATCTCCCGAGCGATGGTTTTGGTGAAGGAGATCACGCCGCCCTTGGCTCCTGAGTACACGGCTTCCAGGGACGAGCCCACCCGGGCTGCGTCGGAACCGATGTTGACCACTCGACCGAAGCCGCCCTCGATCATGGACGGCAGGCAGGTGTGGACGGTGCGCAGCGTTCCCTTGTAATTGATGTCGATGACCTTGTCCCAGAAGTCCTCGTCGGTGTCCAGGAACGGCTTGAGGTCGTCCCAGCCCGCACAGTTGACGAGGATCTCGACCGGGCCGAGCTCGTCAATCACCTGAAGCCGGCCATCCTGCACCGAGTCGAGGCTGGTGATGTCCATCGTCACACCGATGGCCTCGCCACCGGCCGCTGTCACCATGGTCGCAGTTTCGGCGGCACCATCGGCCTGGATGTCGGCGGCCGCAACCCGGCGCCCATCGGCGGCCAGGGCAAGGCAAATCTGTCGGCCGATGCCGCTGCCACCACCGGTGACCAGGGCAACCCTGTCTGTCTTAGAGACTGCGTCGGTCATGTCAGCCCGCCCTCACGGCCGAGGCGACTTCGCCCCACTTGTCGAGATTCGCCGGGTCTCGGCGCATCTCTGGCTCGCCGAGATACATGACCACACGAGAAGCGGTACCGGAGTAGCGATCGACCAGACGGTCGGCCAGCTCGTCCCATGGTGAGACGACGGCAAACATGTCGAGCATCTCGTCGGTGATGACGTCGGCGATGCCCTCGATGTCGCCAGCCTTCATCTTCTCCCGGACCTTGGCCGTCGTGCCTTCGAAGCCGAGGTCGTCGAACTGAAAGGCGTAGTTTGGCGTGCTGCCGTAGAAGCCGATCTGGCGCTTGGCTCTGGCGATCAGCGGGGCCCGCTCTTCCGGCGTATCGCCGGGGATGGCGAACACCGGAATGATCAGGTCGACTTCTGACACGTCTCGACCTGACTTCGCTGCTCCCTCGGCAAGGCCTGGAATCAAACGGTTCTCGATATATGGCATGGAGTGCAGCGGGTGGACGTGCACGCCGTCGGCAACCTCTCCAGCCACCTTTGTCATCAGAGGGCCAACAGCGGAGATATCGACCTTCATGTCGTAATCGTGGGCCTTCGGGGCCCAGTCGTTTGGCAGAAGGTTCATGTTGTAGAACTCGCCTTCGTGGGCCAACTTCTCTTCCCGGTTGAAGGCCCGGAAGCAGGCTTGGACGGCGAGGACATAGTCCCGAAGTCGCGCTGCTGGCTTGTCGAACTCCGAGCTGTAGCGGCGGGTGACGTGAGCCTTCACCTGACTACCGAGACCCAGCCGGAACCGGCCACCGGTGTTCCCGTTGATCTCGTACGCCACCGCGGCCGAGACCATCGGACTTCGGGGAAACGCCACCGCGATCCCGGTGGTGAAGAAGAGCTCGGGGGCGGCCATGGCGGCAGCTGTCACCTGCATCCAGGGGACCTGGGAGGTCTCGGTGTAGAGCATTCCGGAGAACCCGGCTCCCTGCAGCTTCTTTGCCAGGTCGGCCGACTCTTGCCATGTCGAGGCGCCGGTCATCAAGTCAATGTCCATGGCCTCTCTGTAGCAGCCGTTGACCACCTCTGTCAGTTGCTGCTCGGTCTGGGATGCCCGCCTGCGGGTGGCTAAGTTCTTCCCGTGACCGCTGTCGTCCGAGACAACCCATTCCCCGACGATCGACAGGCCAATCGTCGCCACCTGTTGGAAGCGGTCGAGTCGGTGGCCGACGTCCTGGCCGCCAACCGGGACAAAAGCGAGGCCGACCGAACCTTGGCACCCGAATCGGTCGAAGCATTGCGCCAGGCCGGGCTGTTGAAGCTCAAGTCACCACGTGCGGTCGGGGGTGCCGAGGCACACCCGGTTGTGCAGATGGATGTCATCGAGGCAGTGGCCATGATCGACCCCGCGGCCTCGTGGTGCATGCTCATCAGCAGCGCCGTCACCGGTATGGCGCTGGCCCGGTCCAGCGACGAAGCGGTCGAGGAGTTCCTGGCTGACGGGTGGCCGTCGATGGTCGGCTCTCTTCGACCGGGTGGAACGGCCAAGAAGGTCGACGGCGGTTACCGGGTGTCAGGCCGATGGGCCTGGGGTAGTGGCGCCCCGCATGCCAACTGGTTCTCGGTGCCGGTGATGTGCGAGGACCCGGCGCCCTTGGTCCAGGCCGTCGTTCCCGCCAGCGAGGTCACCATTGTCGACAACTGGCACGTCATGGGCATGAAGGGCACCGGTAGCAACGACTACGAGCTCAACGATGTCTTTGTCCCCGACCACCGAGTCAACGACATCGTCCGTGGGCCTGTCCGCCGGGGCGGAGCCCTCTACCGGATGGGCTCGCCGGGTTACGTCGTCAACGAGCACGGCTGCTTCGCCTACGCCATCGGTCGATTGGCCCTCAAGACCATGACCGAGACCGCCATCGAGAAGAAGCGGGGCTACATGGGTGGCCAGAGCATCGCCGACCGCGAGATCTTTCAACGGGCGATTGGCGAGGGCACCGTACGTATGAACGCCTGCCATCTGATGATGGCAGATGCCGTCGAGCGACTCTTCGCCGAAGCCGAGACCGGTGAGCTCTCGGCCGCTATCCGAGCCGAATCACGGGCAGCAGCCGTCTGGTGCACCGACGAGGCTCTCGACGTTGTCACCACACTCCATCGCTATGCCGGGGGCAGCGCGGTCATGCTCGACAACATCATGCAGCGCTGCGTTCGGGACCTCTACACCGTCCAGTCCCACCTGGTAGTCAGCGACTCGGCGTACGAGATCTACGGCCAGTTGTTGCTGGGCCTTTCTGACGACGCGCCGCTGCGGTAGGGCCTAGCTCCACCTGCCGAGGTCGTCAGCCCCGCTTGATCTGATAGCCGACGCTGTCTCGGTCCCAGGTGGTGTCGCTGACTCCCGCATCGCGCAGGGCCTGCTTGCGAATTTTGCCCGAGGCCGTCTTGTCCAGCTCTTGGACGAATTCCAGGTATCGGGGTACCGCGTAGCGAGGCATTCGTTCAACACACCAGTCGAGAAAGGCCACCGGTTCCACCTGATCGGAACCGGGCTGCACGGCCACCACGGCCTTGATTTCCTCTTCGCCTCCGGCGCCCTCGACCTTGACCCCGATGGCTGCACTCTCGACAACGGCCGGATGGGCGTTGAGCACCTGCTCGACCTCGTAGGACGAGATGTTCTCGCCCCGGCGACGGATGCGGTCGTTGATCCGGTCGACAAAGTGGAGTCGACCTTTGTCGTCCATGCGGCCGGCGTCGCCGGTGTGGAACCACAGGTTTCGCCAGGCCTCAACCGTCTTCTCTGGCATCCGGTGATAGCCGACATTGAAACAGAACGGCGAGCGGGGACGGACCAGGATCTCGCCTACGGAGCCGACAGGAACTTCCTCGTCGGTTGCCGGGTCGCCGATGATGATGTCGAAGTGCTCGCTCAAGGGGTAGCCGGCGCAGCCAGCCTCGACCGGTTCGGTCGGGTCTGAGTAGGCCACCATATTGATCTCGGTCATGCCGAAGCCCTGGACGATGCCAACACCAAAGCGAGCCTCGAAGGCGTCAGCCCACTCCTCGGCTACCGGTATGGCCATGACCCTTCGCAGCTGGTGAGACTGATCACGATCGGATGGCGGCGAGCGGAAGATGAACTCCGGCATCACACCCAGCGCGTTGGTGACGGTTGCTTCCTGAGCGATGACGTCATCAAGCCAACTCGACACGCTGAACCGTTTGGTCACGTGCGCTGAACCGCCGGTGAGCAGGGTTGGGATGACCTGCATGAAGAGCCCATTGGCGTGGAACAGCGGCATACAGACGAAGTAGCGGTCGTGGTCGGTGAGATCCATGACATCGGCGGCACCCACACCGAACAGATAGCAGTGGGCCTGGGGCATCAGCACCCCCTTCGAGGGGCCGGTTGTGCCCGACGTGTACATGATGGTGCAGGTGTCCTGCGGCCTCGGATCCAGAAGCGCATCAGGCCGAACCGGAGTGTTCTCCAGCGGCTGGTAGGCCAACTCGGTCGACCGGGCCAGCGGCTCCGGAAGACCAGACGAGGCCGATGTACCGACCACGATGGTGCTGTTGATCTCCAAGCCTTTGGTGTCCACCGCGCCGAAAAGCGGAAGCAGCTCATCGTCAACGGCAATTACGGTTGGCTCGCTGTTGCGAACCTGGTGTTCCAGAAAGGCGCCCTTCAGCTCGGTATTGACCGGGACGAAGATGGCCCGCCGTTTGTAGGTGGCCACCATTAGCACCATGAAGGCTCGGCTGTTGGTGAGCAGCCCGAGCACTCGATGGCCTTCGTCGACCCCGAGATCGGCCAATGCGGTGGCCACCGCGTCGGTTAGCGCGTCGAACTGGCCGTAGGTGAGAGGGTCGCCATCCTCAAATGACAGGAACGGGGCATCGGGCCGTAGCCGTCCCTGCTCCCTGGTTGCCTCCACCAGTGTCCAACGCTCCATCGGCAGATCCAGAGTCATGACTGAATTGTGACCCACGGCGCGGGGTTAAGCATTTCGACGACAACTGCCGATAAGAGGGGCATGTCCCGTGCCATCGTCCTCGAGGTGAACGAGCTGCCCCGGCAGGTCCTCGAATGGTGGGGTTCTCGCAACCCTGACTCGCCTCTCTGGAATCTGGCCACCAACGGCACGGTCACCGAGACTATTCTCGACGAGCAGCTCCCCCGCGATCTGTACCCATCCCAGAGTTGGGCGTCGGTTGGTATGGGCGTGCCCTGGGAAAAGCACCGGGTGTTCTGGTACGGAGATCCCAAACCGGCCGAGTTTCCATTCTATTGGCAGGCGGCAGCTGCCGCCGGCAGGACCGTTGGGCTGGTGGGTGTCCTGCACTCTTCGCCGCTCTCCGTTCAGTGCCCAAATGACAACATCGTGTTCGCTGTTCCCGACTGCTTTGCCGCCGACGACCGGGCTCGCCCGGCGACACTGTCCACCCTCCAACAGCTGAACCTGAGGCTCAGCCGCCAGTCGGCCAGGGTTGCGTCGGTCAAACCGTCGTTGTCCGATGCGACCGGAGTGCTGTCCTTCGCTAAAAACGGTGTTCGACCGGCCACTTTCGCCCAACTGGGCCAGCTGACGGCCAACGTCGTTACCCGGCGTTGGAACAAGGAACGACTACGGGTCGGACAGGCGCTGTTGTTGGCCGATGTGTTCGAACGGCAGATCCGAACGCTCGATCCCGATCTGGCGGTCTTTTTCACCAATCACATCGCGTCGGCCATGCACCGCTATTGGGCTGCGACGTTCCCCGAGGACTGGGGCGACGAGTTGCCCTACACCGCCGACTGGCGGGCCGAGCACGAAGGAGAGCTGCCGTTTGCCATGGCATCCCTCGATCAGATCGTCGGCCGCCTCGTTACGTTGGCCGATGCCACCGATCGGGAGGTTCTGGTGGTGTCGTCAATGGGCCAGAAGGCCGATCTGACGCTCGGCACCGAAGACGACCGTCAGGCCGTGGTGCGGGACGAACGGGTCTTCCTCGAAGCCTGCGGCGCTCCAGCACCGGTCGAAGTCCATTCGGCAATGGTTCCCCAGCTAACGCTTACCTATGACAACCCGGCAGCTGCTGCCGAGGCCGAGAACCACCTGGTGACGCACCTAGGCCCGGCCATAAGCGAGACCATGCAGTCCGGCTCAACCCTGACCCTCACCTACTCCCTCTCCTGCCGCTCGCACGAGGTGCAGATCGGGGGGAAATGGCTGACGCCGGATGAGGTCGGCGTGTCGATCGAGGTCATCACCGACCACCGGTCGGGGCGTCACAGCGAACAGGGTTTGCTGCTGTCGAGCCGACCAACCGGATGGCCAGCCGAGATCGACGCCTTTCAGGTGGCTCCGCTGCTACTCGAGCAACTGGATGTGGCGCCGCTGAGCCACCATCACGAAATCTCAAGTCTTCGGGCCTAGGGCCGACAGGACCGGCGTGGCCGATCGCGCTCCAGACTCCGAGCTTCTCAGCCTCGGAAACGACCCAGTTGTGACGGTTGCCATCCCCATGCTCAACGAGCTGGGGGCGATCAAGGCGTGCCTCGATTCGTTCGCAGCTCAGGACTACCCCCATGAGCTCCTCGACGTCCTGGTGATCGACGCCGGATCGACCGATGGATCACGGGACTACGTGAACGAACGGGCGGCCCGTGAGTCCTGGGTTCGGGTCATCGACAACCCAATCGGTTCGGCTGCCGCCGCGTTCAACCTGGGAGCCCGGGAGGGCACCGGCCAGGTCGTGTGCTTGTTCTCTGCCGAGGGTGTGCCGTCCACCGACTACGTGAGCCGGTCAGTCAAGGTTCTTCTCGAAACCGGCGTTGTCGGTGTGGGTGGCCGCTATCACCATCTCGGCACCACACCCGTCAGCCGATCCATCGGCATGGCCATGGTCTCGCCGTTCGGCATGGCCTCGGCCCACCGAATGGCTCGTACCCGCAAGGTCGTCGACAACATCAGCCACCCGGCCTACGTGCGTCAGGCACTTCTTGATGTAGGTGGGTTCGACGAAACCCTGGCCCGCAACTCCGACTACGAACTCAACGTTCGCCTTCGTCATGCCGGCCATCTGTTGATGTTCGATCCGTCAATCGAATCGATCTATCGACCTCGCCCGACGCTCGAGGCGCTGGGTCGTCAGTTCTGGCACTACGGACGCTGGAAGGCACGAATAGCCAAACAACACCCTGGCGACACCAAGCCCCGCCACCTGATCGCCCCCGCACTAACCATCGCAGCGGCGGCCACGCCGTTGGCCCTAACCATCAGTCGTCCTCTCCGGCTGCTGACTGCCAGCTCGTGGCTTACCTACATCGCAAGTTGCATGGCCGCCGGCCTTCACGCCGGCCGGTCCGGGCCGGACCACTCCCGACTGACGCTGTTCGCCTCGTTCCCCGTCATGCACTTCAGCTGGGGTGCCGGGTATGTCACATCGACGCTCGCAGATCTTCTCTCCCCGAAGAAGGACGTACCGGAGAACCGTTAGGGAACAACTCGTCCCGCGTACTCCGGGCTGTTGTAGAAGCCGGTAATGAGCGAGAGGACAGCGTTCTGGTCGTTGGCGATCTGTCCGAGCCAGAAGGCGAAGCCCGATGCGTCGGGAACCCGGTCGAGCATGCCCCGATAGGTGAGGATGACGTCGACAGCCGGTCTGGTGTTCTGGACGAACTCGGGGCTCTCCGAGAACTGGGTCATCAGCTGACCTCGGGTCATGCCATTGGCCATCTCGTTGAGCCAGAAGTCGTAGCCGGCCTGGTCGGGCTGGCGGATCAGCACGTTGTTGTAGACCAAGCGGACGAAGTCCCGGTCGCTGAGCGAGCCGTAAGTGCTAACGAACTCCGGTGACATCACGAAGCTCTGGGAGATGGTGTCGAGGTTGGCCTGGCCGCTGTTGATCTGGCCGGCCCAGTAGTCGAAGCCCCCAAGATCGGGAGCCCGGTCGAAGAAGGCCAGGTAGAGGCGGGTGATGGCACGACGGGGCGTGAACTCAGCCGAGAACATGAAGGACCGGGTGATCTCGTCGATGTTGGAGCCGTCGTCGTTGGTGATGCCGGTCCAGTAGTCGAGACCGGCCGGATCGGCTTCTCGGCCGAGGAAGTCCAGGTAAAGCTGGCGTATGAAAGCTTCTTCCGAACCAAAGGGTGGGAAGCCCCGAACCTCGACCTGGGGTCCGGTTGCATCCCGGCTACCGCCAGCGGTCCGGGTGGCCACAGTCGGAGTGTGTGTACCAGCGGCCACACCGGTGAACGTGACGGTCAGGACATCGGCCGCAACTGTCTGGCTCTGGCCAGCAAGAGTCACCGTGTAGTCGAGGACAGGAGAACCACCGTCATCACCTGGAGCTTGCCAGGTGATGGTGACCGTGCTGGCGAAGGGCGTCTGGTTAGCGGCTTCAACGTTGACGGCAACTCCCGGGGGCGCCGGGAAATTGAGAGCGTTGGAGGCGGCGCTTGACGAGCTATCACCGATGTCGTTAGTGGCTACAACGGTGAACGTGTACGTGTGGGTCCCAACTGAGAGTCCGGTGACTTCGATGGGAGAACCAGAGCCGCTGGCCTGCACCGTCGGCAGAGCTCCATCGCTGGGAGTAGCGGTGACGGTGTATCCGGTGACCGTCGAGCCGCCGTCACTGCCGGGCGCGGAGAACGTCACCTCAGCCGAGGTGAAACCAGCCTTGGCGGCCGAAACCCCGGTCGGCGCGGCGGGAACGCCGATCGATGTGCCCTGGACAGGGGCGCTTGCGGGGCCCGCTCCAAAGGCGTTGTTGGCCACAACGGTGAAGTCGTAGGTGGTGCCCGATTCCAGG
>CALHBU010000351.1 GCA_937930655.1 uncultured Acidimicrobiales bacterium
TGACATGTTGAACGGTGTTCCCGCCGGGGGCGGCGCCTGACTAGCGCCTACCGCATGGTCCCAGACTGAGAGGGTCGTTACAACGCGCCGTGTACTAGCGCCCAGCTCACGTCAGTCGAACGTGTAACCCCGGCTGGTCAGAACGTCGCGGGTAGCGGCGAGGATCCGCTCGGCTCCCAACTCTGGGGACGCATCAATTCTGGCTTGCTCAACGATGGCCGCTCGACGCTCGTCGGACATTTCCTCGGAATAGGCCCAGCGAATCATTTCGTCGGTGAAACGCTCGAGGTCGCCTCGTGGGAACACCGACCCGTTGGTCTCGGGGTAGAGGTATTCATAGTCGGGGCCATTGGCTGTCGGATCGTCGTTGGCCACCACCGGTATGCCATGAATCAGCGAATGGGGGACGGTCAGGCCGGCGTAGTCGGGCACGACGGTGACCGAGCCCGCGGCGAAGATCGATGCCAGCTCATTGTCGTCATGGATGGGGCCGACGAAGGCAACCCGTCCTGGCGCCTTTTGTTCCGCTTGTCGGGCAAGGGCACCGGACTCGTCGCCTCCGCCAATGAAGACCATGTTGACCGGATGGCCCCGTTGCTCGGCGAGCGCCACCGCATCGATCACCATCTCCGGCTTCTTCTCTGGAATGAGGCGGGCAATCCACACCGCCAGAGGAAGTGATGGGTCAGCAAACTGGTCGCCGGGCCAGGGGTTCACTGGTCCATCGGCCTCCGGTAGTGGAAGCGAGTTGCCGATTACCACGAGGTCCTCGGGGTCCCAGCCGTAGGACGCTCCTATGTCGGCGGCTCGATGTCCGTACAGAAGAAGCTTGTCAGCCAGTTTGTAGAAACGGCGGCGAATCATCCCCTGGAGGCCGGGTTCTTCCTCGATCCACCCGTGGGTCCAGTGAAGGACCGCCTTGTTTTGCTGTCGCAGACGCAGTGCGCTTAGCCAGTTGGTGGCCCACATCCAATTACCGAGAAAGATCACCGCGTCGTAGTCATTGCTGCGGAGGGCGGGGAGCAGACCCTGTTGCCAGAGGAACCGACCGCCGAGCCATCGGTTCTCGACCTCGATGGGGTCAAGGTTCTCGGCTTCGGGAACCCCTTCCTGCCCTGGTCGGGAGTGGCCGGTGATGAAGGTGACGTCCCAGTCGGGGTTGTTGGCCAGCGCGTCGAAAACTCCCTGCCGATAGTTGGGCAGGAAGTGATAAACGACGGCTACTCGGGGCTTGGTTGTCACGTCGGGTCGGTGGATTGTGTCCAGCGGGCTTTCTGTTTCGATGCTTTCATCATCGACCAAACTGCCGATGGCTTCAGTGATCGAAGCCCCTACTGGGTCGGTCGACCTACCCATAGGGCAGGTTTCCGCTCCATCGCCAGTTGACGAACGAATAGCCTTGCCCTGATGCCCTTACCCGGACTCGACAGAAGTAGCCCGCTGTACGCGTCGATTCGCCGCGCCCGAAGTGCTCTGGCCAGGGCCCGGTATCGCACTCCGAAGGTGCACGACACTGCGTTTCTGGCCCCAGGGTCACTCATCGCCCCCGATCTGGTTGCCGACGAGCATGTGTTCGTCGGTCCCAATTGCACCGTGGAGTCGGGCGTCAGCATCGGTCGCTGGACCATGTTGGCCGGCGGCGTGGCCATTGTGGGAGCCGATCACACGATGGACGAGATCGGCGTGCCGATGCAGTTCGCCGGTCGAGACCCACTGCCGGCCACCCGAATCGGCGAAGACTGCTGGCTCGGTCATGGCGTCAAGGTCATGGTCGGAGTGACTGTTGGGGACTGCTCAATCGTTGCCGCTGGCAGCGTCGTGACTCGCGACGTTCCGCCCGGAGTCATCGCCGCCGGGGTGCCGGCCAAGGTCCTTCGCCCCCGTTTCGAGACCGACGAGCAGTTCCAGGAGCATCTCCGCGGTCTGAAGACGTGGGAGTTCACCGGCGAGTACAACGGGCCCCGCTCCGAGGACGACATCACGTGAAGGACATCGAGCTTCGCCCACTCGGTCTCTTTTTCGCTGGCATGGTGACCATTTCAGGCCATGTTGGCCTCGGCCTCGGGCTGCTTGGTCCACTGGTGGCGTTGCCGACCCTTGCTCTCGGGCTGGCAGCAGTCATCTTTCTTCTTCTTCTCCCAGGACGCAACGGTGGTGGCCAGGGGATTCTGGCTGTCCTCGGCGGGTTCGTGATCACCGCTCCGGGCTTTGTTCTGGCCGGCTCGCACGAATACGCAGCCGACAAGGTGTTCAACATGTTCGCCATCGTTCTGCCGCTGCTGCTTTTCGTGTCGTTTTTCGCTCGTTCACCGTCGGACATGAACCACTTCTGGCGTGGCGTGTACTCGCTGGCTGCCTTCGGTGTCCTGGTGGCAGTACTTGACTTGGCTGGCGGTGTCGACATCGGTGCGCGGGGGTCGGGAAACGAAGGTTTCCTCAACCCGATCGCGGCAGGGCGTCTCGGCGGCACCGTGGTGTTGTGGACAGCGTTTGGGCAGGTCAAACGTATTCCCCTCCCGATTCGAGGTGGCCTCATCCTCATGAGCGCGGCCGTGCTGCTTTCGGCCGCATCCCGCGGTCCTCTGCTGGCGCTGCTTATTGCATTGGGTCTGACCGGACTCGGCTACCGAGCCCTACGAGGCAAGATGTTGGTAGCCGCTATCGGTGCCGGGGCAGCGCTGGTTGTCGGACTGGGCAACGTCGTTCTACAGGAATCAGGCGACCGGATCCTGGACGGCGGTGACGAGGGCGGATCACAGTCTCGGAGCTTCCTGTGGGGTCAGGCCATAGACGCCATCAAGATCTGGCCCGAGGGGATTGGCTGGGGTCAGTTCTCCGAGCAGGGTCTGATCGGAGCCAACGCCGACTATCCCCACAACTTCGTCTTGGAGCTGGCTCTCGAGGCCGGTGTCATCGCCGCACTCTGCTTCCTGCTCTTTCTTGGGGTGGTGCTCCGGAAACTGTGGTTCAATCTGGAGAGGATTGGTCCGCAACACTTTGCGCTACTGGTCTTCTGGGCGGTCACGGCAATGTTCAGCTCTGACATGAACGGAAACCGGGTTCTACTAATCATTTTGTTCGGCCTTTTTGCTGCATTCCGCTTCGAGAACGCCGATCAGATTCAGGAAGGGCGTCAGTCCAGCTCACCCGAGTTGACTGACGAGCACGCTGGCTGGCCGGCTTTGCCGATAGCCAGCGGATTGAGAGGCTAACAATGGCAGACCGCAGACGAAGCAGTGATCTCAGTATCTCCGACTATCTGCAAGCGGCCCGTTTTCACCCGTGGGCCGTCGTGTTGCCCATGGTGGTCATCGGCGTGCTGGCGTGGCTGCTCCTCGGTCGGGGTGCCACGACGTATCAGGCCGAGGCCGAGGTCATCTTCGGTACCACTGCGGCCCAGGATTCGTTTGACACCGGCGAAGGCGGCAAGATCGACGACTCCAAGTTCCTGGCCAACGAAATCAAGCGGGCAAAGGGCGACACCGTTGTCTCCGAGGTCATGGATCGTCTTGGTTCCGATGCTCCCGACGACGCCGATGATCTGAGGATCGAGATCACGGCCGACACCGAGGCCGACCTTCTGGTATTCACCGCCAAGGACGGCACTTCACGGGGCGCAGCCGACCTGGCCAACATCTACGCCGAGGTCTATATCGAGATCGCCCGAGAGAACGCGGTCAATAGCTACACCGATGGCATTGAGTCCATCGAAAGCGAACTCCAGGATATTCGCGAGGCTCGAGTCGAGGCTCGGACCGAACTGGATGCGGTCATCGTCGAACTAGCTGGGTTGGACGAGGACGATAACGATCGAGCCCGGCTACAGACCCAAGAAGCCCGTCTGCTGGCTGAGCTCGGCCCCCAGCTGACGTCGCTCGACACCCAAGAGACAGCGCTGATCGACAACCTGGCGGACCTGAGAATCAGCCAGAGCTTGGCTCAGTCGGGTACCGCTGCTATTTCAGCGCAGGCCGTTCCCGACCCTAATCCTCTTCCCAGTGCCGGCACTCGGGCACTCATTGTGGGCGAGATCATCGGCCTAATTCTGGGCCTCATGCTGGCTGTCACTCTCGAGAACATGAACGATCGTCTGCGGGAGCCGAGCGATGTCGAGAAGGCCTTCCCCGACCTGCCGATTCTTGGCACCATCCCCTACGAGAGCTCGGTGCGGAAGCGTCGCGAGCTCACGGTGCTGGCCCAACCCAACTCCAATTTCAGTGAGTCGATCTATCAGGTTCGTACCTCGCTGAAGTTCCTCACCATGGAGCAGGGTGTCCGGCTGGTTGTCGTCACCAGTTCACAACCGTCTGAGGGCAAGACCACCTTCACAGCCAACTTTGCCTGGGCACTGGCTGGCCTCAACGACAAGGTCGTTCTTATCGATGGCGACCTCCGTCGCCCGGTGGCTCACCAGCACTTCGGCGTCGATTTGGCTCCCGGTCTTACCGATCTTGTCATCGACAAGCGACCGATCGAGTCGGTCGAAGTCTCGTTCGAAGAGCAACAGGGCAACTTCTCGTTCATTCCAGCCGGAACCAACCATGGCAACGCCGCCGACTTCCTTGGGTCATCACATGTTGTTGATCGGGTGAAGCAGATCGCTGAGGAGTCGGTCACCGTTGTCGATGCAGCTCCCGTACTTCCAGTTTCCGATGCTCGTGCGCTTGCTGGGGCATCCGATCTGACCATCATGATGGTGCGAGTCGGTAGCTCTCGCCGGTCCGAGGTGGCAGCGGCTATTCAGAATCTACGCAACGCTGGTGCCGGCTCGATTGCGCTCGTGCTGGTTGGCGTCAAGGCCGAGAGCAGCGCCTACTACGGCGATCAGGAGCGCACCCGGGTCACCAGTGGCACGGCACACCCCACGCCGTTCCGGGTCATGTCTCAGAATCGCCCGGGATCCACCCAGAGCGCGTCTCTGGGAGCCGCGGTACCTACCGCCGCTGCGATTCCAGGTAGGCCGGCCGCCACGGCTTCGAGCCCGGCGCCAGCGGCAACGCCGCCGGCAACATCGCCAGCAATGGTGGCTCAGCCGACCATCGAGGCCCGCCCGCTGGGAGACAACGGCAGTGGACGCCCGCCGCGTCGGGACCCCGCCTCGCAGCGCCCCAGCACCACCAATGGCAACGGCAGTCAGGCCGAGAAGGACAAGGACCAGAAATCGAAGGATCAGGGTTCGACTGAGCCTTCCAGGAACATGTCGGGCCCTAAGCAGTCGAGTCCCAAGTCGTCGACCCCCAACGCATCGAAGAGCGTCTTCGACATGAAGGCCGACGACGCAACACCAAAGGCCCCCCGAGGCCCCAAGCGCCCCCCTCGCAGTAACTAACCTGCCACCCAGACGCAACTGTCAGCTCCCAGCGCCGTTTTCGGCATTGTCAGCTCGCAGTTCTGGTTAATCGAGCGTGGTAGCTCGACGCAATGGAGGCCACCAGCTCATCGGGTGAGCGGGTCATAGCCCACGTCACGTAGATGATCTGCCAACCGGCTGCTGCCAGTTCGAGATGCCGGTCCATGTCCCTGTTGCCCTTGGAGGCTCCAAAGTGGAACGCCCGCGAGTGCGCTTCGACTCCAAGCTTGACGTCGGGAAAGGCAAGATCCAGACGTCTCGTCGTTCCCGTTGCGGTGGCCACCTCGTGTTGCAGCACTGGTTCAAGCGTTGTGTGGTTCCGAAGCAACTTGAAGAGCACTGACTCGAACCATGAGTCGGGGACAGCGGCTGACCGGTCGGAACTTTCGAGAACGGCCCGCAGCACGCCTGCGCCGGTCGGACCGGGTCGCCACAAACGTCGGAGCACAGCCTCTATGTCCTCGAGGCGGTGTCCGTACCGGAGCGCGCTGTCCAACGCCTGCTCGACGGTTGCGGCCGATACGACCCGACCGAGTTGGACCAATGTTCGGGCCACCGACGTCGTGCGGATGCCATCGACCAGGACGATGTCGGCTTCGTCGGTGTAGCTCCAGTGATGGACTCTGCACCCGGGGAACCAGCCTTGCACTTCACGAGGGACCGAGACGTCCAGAACGCCAGGTCGTATGCCGTCGAGGCCATGAAGAGCGGCTGCCGCCCGATGAGAGGCTGCCCCGCCGGCCAGGCTGGCCACCATGAGCCGGGGTTTCCATCCACTCGTGGTGGAGGAGAGGGTGAACACGCCGGGTGGACCTGCTCGAAGCTCGCCATTGGCGACTGCTCGGGCCAAGCGGCGGTTGGAGAGTTGTCGTTCGGCAGCCTGTCGTCTGTGGAATGAACCGTGCTGAGAGGCTGCGAGCTCGAGCACGGCGCACCAGGCGTCGTCTGCTCGCATAACCACCACTATGGCAAGCCGGTCTGACAGTGCCTGTTCACCTGGATCTGTAGCCTCCAGGTGCCGAAAACGGCACCGTCAGACCACAGTTGCGAATGGAGGAGGGGTGGGCTCAGCTGGCCCAGCGGCCGCGGTCGACTTGGCGGCCGAAGATTCGGAGCGCCCGCTGCATGCAGTTGAACGCCTGGGTTTTGGCCAAGACCATGGGGAACCGCACGAACATGGTGTAGCGGCCCCGAAGCTTGACCCCTAGGGACTCGCCCGAGCGGTCAAGGGCAGCCAGGTGGTGTTTTATTCGTTCGATGTTGGGAGAGCCAGCTACCGCGTCGTCTCCGCCGAACCACTTGGCCTTGGCCTTTTTATCGAGGATGGAGGAGTAGGCCTCGGCATGAACCCGCCGTTGGAAGAGTTCTTCCTCGACTCGGACGATCTTGCCTTTGAGAGCCATCTCGGAAACGAACACCCTGTCGCCACCGATGTACGCACCATGACCGGGGGAGTCGAGCATGGCTGAGCGACGCATGACGCCGAACAGCACGATGGCGGGAAAGCCGAGCACTGAGTCCCGAAAACGGATGCCGGCGTCAGGGCTGGAGAGTCGGAGCGCAGCCATGGTGTCGTGGTAGTCGCCGATGCGCTCGCCGTGTTCGTTGATTCGACCGGCATGGGAGTAGACACCAACCACGTCGGGCCGTTCAATCAAAATCTCGACCGCCCGTTCAACGTAGGCCGGCTCGATCAGATCGTCGGCTGACAACCAGCAGAAGAACTCGGCCTTGGCTTCGTTGAGAACCAGGTTGTAGTTGGGGGCGGCGCCAATGTTGGTGTCGTTCTCGATCAGTCGGACTCGGCTGTCGTTGGCCGCATACCGGCGGACGATTTCGGCGGTGGCATCGGTTGAGGCGTTGTCGGCAACCAGGATTTCAAGGTGATCGTGGTGTTGGGCCAATGCCGAGTCCAACGTCGCCTCGATATAGGACTCGCCGTTGTACACCGGGACACCGATGGTGACGAGCGGGCTTCCCTTCTCGTCTTGAACATCCCGGAGATCCAGGACGAGCTCATCACTCTCTTCCATCTGCGCCTTCATTCGTCCCTCACCTTTTCCGAACGCTTCCAGCGATATCGCCGAGCGCTCGCTTGAACAATATGGCGGTGAGAGGCAGAGAAACAATGAGGAAAACCGCTACTCGCACAATGGTGCCGGTTGTGGAAGGAAGCAGCCCGGGGACAAGGGCGAACGCTGCTGCCAGTCCGGCCACAGGGGGAGTAGCTCCTCTGAACAACCGGGTCAACGTTGTGATCGGACTGATGCCGATAATTCGACCGGCCAGCACCGCCACGGTGATACCGACGATTCCGCCGGCGATACCGACCAAAAGGGCGATGGGGAAGAGACCGTCGAAGAGAATGGCGCCGATAACTGCACTGCCAACGGCAAAAGTTGCGTTGAAGAGCGCCATCTTGCTGTGGCTGCTCCAGCGACCCAGTGACTGAAGGAGCGAGTAGCAGGTGGGCTGAAGGATCCGGAACGGCGTGCCAGCGCTGATGAGGACCATGGCAACGATCGATTCATTCCATCGGCCGCTCCAGATGAAGTCGACGAGTGCACCGCCGACCAGCGCTAACCCGCCGAAGGCCAAACCGGTGGCGAGCAGAAGCACTGAGATGGCGTCGAGGTAAGACGAACGGAGCTTGGCCTGGTCGGTGACGGCGGCAAAGGACGGGACGAGGACGTTGGTGGCGGCCATGGTGAATGGCTGGGTCAGCGCAGCCGATAGCTGGTAGCCGAAGAAGTAGAGGCCAACCAGTTCGACTGTTTCGAAGGGGCTGATGGCCAGGTAGTCGCCGTTCAACGATGCGGCCAGAGCGACAGCGGTCAGAAGAAGCCAGCGCAGAGTTGTGCCGTGTTGTTCGAACACTCCTCTGATGGAGCCGAATACTTTGGGCGGTGCCCCCGACGCTCGCCACAGGAGCACGCCTTGAACCAACGCTTCGACGTAGAGGGGCAAGACCAGGGAGTAGACGCCGAAACCGAGTAGGGCGAAGGCAACAAGCGAGCCGTGGCGGGTGAGCGCAGCGATGGTGAGAATTCTCGAAGATTCAGCAAACCGGAGCTGCGCCGCCAGTCTTGCGATTCCGATGACCTGAGCGAACTGCAGTGGCAATGTCGGTGCCATGGCCAGCAGAACCAGCCGGGCATCTGGTTGGTTGAGGGCACTGGCGATTGGGCCGGCGAGCACCATAATGGCGACGGCCAAGGTTGTCATGGCCAGCAGCACCAGCCGCCAGAGGGAGTCCACTCCCTGTCGTTCGTCGTCGGTTTGCTCGTTGCTCAGTCGTTCGATGAACAGCGGGCGCAAAGCGCTGAGCGAAGACACCGACAGAGTGGTGAAACCGAGAGTGATGGCGAAGAGGCCGAAGTCGGCTTCGGTGAGGACCAGTCCGGCCACAAACTGACCAATGAGCCCGCCACCTCGCATGACGACGCTGGCGATCCCGACCAGCAGAATGCCCCGGATGACGTGGCCTTTCATCTGAGCGGGCGCCGGCTTGGCGGTGGCATCGTTCAGCTGAGCGGGGTCGACGGTTGTGTCGGTCACAGCAGGGGACGAACCGTTCATCTTCGGGTTCGGCCGATGAGCCTTGTGCTCTTTGGGGAGGATGGTGACCTTTCTCACGATGTCGCGGCGGTCGTAGGGACCGTTCGAGGTCGAGGCGGGGGCACAACAACCGGTGTCGACTTTGGCTCGCCCAACGTCACAAGGAGAACCAGGCTGACCAGGGCAACGTCGGGGTTGCGGAGTACGGCTTCTGAAATGCTGGCAATGACAAAGTAGGTAGCGATGGCATAGACCCACGGCCGGTTGGGAGGCGGAGCATGACGGAGGGCTTTGGCCAACGCCACGATGACCAGGGCCAGTCCGATAAGGCCGGTGGTGAGGGCCAGGTGGAGCCACAAGTTGTGAGCGTGTTCGACGACGAAGTTCGTTTCGTTACTGCGAGCGCTGAGAACTGATGTCGAGGTTCCCAGTCCATGGCCACTCAGTGGTCGATCACCGATGGCATCGAGCACGACCGGCCAGACTTTTGTGCGCCCGGTGAGCGAGGTCAGGCTGGAGCTGGACGGGTCGGTGTCCCGCAGGACCTGGTTGAGGGCCGTTCGGCCAACATTGGAAACGAGCAGAAAAGCGGCGGCGAGAACACCGGCTACTCCGAGGCTGGCGAAGGCCCGTCTGTTTCGCTTGGCGACGGCGAGGACGCCGAGAGCAAAGGCCGTTGCGATGAGGCCGGTGCGGCTGCCGGTTACGGCAAGGGCGGCCAGGCCGCCGACGGCGACGGAGCCGCCGATGAGTCGAACGAGGGGGTGTTGTTGTTCGAAGGCCAGGTAGAAGCCAGCCAGGGCAGTCAGGCTGCCGAAACGGCCGAACTGATTCGCTTCCAGCGAGAGCAGGGTGAGGCGGCCGCCCCGGAGATGGAGATCGCTGAGTCCCGAGAACTTGACGGCCAGCGAGATCGCCACGAAAAGTACGAACCCACCAACGATTGCGGCCATGACCATGTCGGGCGAGATGCGTCCGAGTTGCCTGGTGGCGTAGACCACCGCGGCGGTGGAGAAGGTAAAGCTAAAGGCCATCAGTGGGCTTGGGCCGAACAGGGCCCCGACCAGGCTCCAAACAACCCACAGTCCTAGCCAGTCGACGCCGCGGGGCCGCTCTCTGGCCGAGTCTCCGATGAGTCGGCGAGCTGCAAGCAAGAGGAACCCACTCGCCGGCGCGGCCAGCCAGACGATTCGCTGCGATCCACCCAGCGCCTGTTGATTCACCTCGCCCTGGTCGCGGGTGTTGAGGCCTCCGACGTTTTCGGTGATCCATCGGGGATCGATCTCCCACATCGCAATCGAGACAGCGAGCAGGAGCGCCACCGGAACCAGCGAAACACTGTCGGCGGTGAGGTGGTTGAGGTGACGGTTCACGATGGTCGACGCGGCTCGAACAGGAAAAAGGCGGCCAGTGCGGCCAACGCGGCAGCAAGCCCAGTGATGAGTGGTGTGAGTAGACCATCGGGTTCGACCGGCGGGCTGGCAGCCCGAAATTGGGGACGCACTAGATCGAGTTCGGTCTGTATCTCGTTGGCCTGTCGCTCGTACTGCGCCAGCAACGAGGCGTTCTCCAAGTAGCGAGCCGCCTCGAGCGTCTGGTCGGCTCCGGTGCCGCCGTTGGTGAGAAACTGATCGATGTTGCTCTGGAGATCGGTTTGAGCACCCGCAAGAACGTCCAGTTCGTCCAGGAACGGCTGGCTTTGCTCGGAAAGGTTCTGGGCGACGGCCCAGTCGGCCAACGCGGCGGCGGCTTCGGCCGAAGCCTGAGCGTCATCTGACTGCACTCGAAAGAGAAAGTGGCTCTGGCCACTCAGCAGCTCTCCCTCGATCTCCGCCTCGTTGCCAGCTAGGTCCCGAGCAATGGCGTCGGCTTCGGGAGACGAGGTGAGCTGGCCGAGAGCCCCCTGACGCACGGCATCGTGATAGGGCCAGCTGACCTCGGACTCCTCCAGAATCATAGTGACCTGGGCAGTGCCTGCTGAACGGCTGGCGGCGGCCTGAGCGACCGCAAACACCAGAACCCCGACAACGACGCTGGCCGCCACTCGCAG
>CALHBU010000352.1 GCA_937930655.1 uncultured Acidimicrobiales bacterium
AGTTGCCGGCTCGGCGAGCGGTCTCTTCCACCGAGAACAAGCCCGGCAGTTCCCGTCGGTCCCATGGGGCAAATGGCGCTCTGGGTTTTCCTGGATCAGCCATCAGGGCTCCTTCGTAGCTGCCGATTCTGCGTCACCAGACTCGGGAGGCGCACAGCGGTGACATGGGACCACAAAGGCGACGGAGGGGCAACCGTTACCGGCCAGTAGTCGACCAGTGCCAGGGTTCACTCGGAAGATTCTTGAACCCGTACGACGCGGCGTTGGCGGCCAACCATTGATACCCGGCGCTGCTTCGGCTGCGAATGAGGCTGCCGTTGTAGGTGAAGTCGATGGCCAGCCCCTTCTCGTGCTGCGACGTGCCGGGTCGGGCTGTCGGCGGGCGACAGTGGCTCGCCGGCTTTTCGTAGATGTCGTAGTTGCTGGTTCCACAGTTGTTCTTGCGCACAGCTATCTGGCCGTCTGACGAGCGATATCCGCCTCCGGAAAGATCGACCCCATCGTTGGCCGCTGCGGTCAGCATGCGGTCGACATCGTCGGCGATGGACGAGTGGACCTGGATGCCCTGAACGGTGACGATCTCGTCGGTCCCAACCGGCGCTGTTGGTTGACCCCCGCCTCCGCTTCCACTGCTTGACGGTGGTCTGGCCGCCAACTCATCGGCGAGGCGATCGATCTCGGCCTGCTCCTCAGCGGCCAACTCCGAGTCGAAATCTTTGATGGCCGCCCACTCGCTGAGCTCGTGGTCCAGCCTGGCTTCGGCCTCGATGGTCAGTGCCTCTTGATCGGCCCGAGCTCCATCGAGGACGATCAGTTCCGCTTCCCGCTCGTTCTTGTGTTCCTCGGCCTCATTGGCCGTCTCGGTGGCGAGGTCCTGCTGGATGCGCAGGTCCTCCTCCGCTGCCCGGAGCTGTTCGGTCACCTCGGCCTCGCCCTGCGTGACGTTCTCGACCAGCGTTTGCATCCGAACAGCCTGATTGGGGTCGTCGCTCTCGACGAGGAGCGACGCCTCGTTGCCCTGGTTGATGAACGACGAAATGGCCCGATCGGCCAGCTGGGCCTTCAGATCCTCGATCTCGGTCTGCTTGGCGTCGACTGCTTCCTCGGCCTCGGCCAATCGGAGCTCGGCGTCGTCCAGATTTCGTTGGGCGTCGTTGACTCGATCCTGTGCTGCGTTGACCTCAACCTGGAGTGCAGCCAGAGCCTCGGTCAGCTCGTCGACCTCGACATTGGCCGCATCGACCTGTTTTGCCTGTTCAGCGGCCTCTAGCTGGGCCTGCCGACGCTCTTCCCGAATGGTCTCGAGCTCGTCGGAGGTCTGCGCATCACTAGGCACAGCCACGGTCAACGCCAGCATCAGAATCAATGCCTGAAGCACTGCGAGTCGACCGAACACCCCGGAACACTACCGTGAGTAGCGAAACAAGAGGGATCGGCCACCCTGGGTAGCATTACCCGCCGCGACGAAGGGAGCCCTCAGCCTCGGTAGCGGTTGGTGATCGGCATACGCCGGTCCCGTCCGAACGCCTTCGAGCTGATCCTGATCCCCGGAGGGCTCTGACGCCGCTTGTACTCGGCGATGTCAACGAGCCGGACGATGCGATTGACCGTTGCTTCATCATGACCGGCCGCCACCAACTCGCTGGCGGTGCGATCCTCCTCGACGTAGTCGGTCAGGATGGCATCGAGGACCTCATAGCTGGGAAGGCTCTGATCGTCCCGTTGATCGGGCCGGAGTTCGGCTGATGGAGGTTTGTCGATGACGTTGACCGGGATGATTTCGCCGTCGCCCTGTTCGTTGCGCCAACGACAGAGGTCGTAGACCATCGTCTTGAAGACGTCCTTGATCACGGCAAAGCCACCGGCAGTGTCGCCGTACAAGGTCGAATAGCCGACGCCCATCTCACTCTTGTTGCCGGTGGTCAGGATGAGCCAGCCAAGCTTGTTGGAAAGGCCCATCATCAGCACACCCCGTATTCGAGACTGAAGATTCTCCTCGGTGGTGTCCTCTTCCAGACCTTCAAAGGAGGGGGCAAGCATGTCGAGCAGGGCGGCATGGGCCGGCTCGATGGGGATGGTCCGGTGATCGACCCCGAGGTTCTGACACAGCAGCTCGGAATCGCTTACCGAGTGGTCACTCGAGAACCGCGAAGGCATCAGGACGGCGTGCACGTTCTCCGGGCCGAGGGCGTCGGCCGCGATGGCAACCACGATGGTGGAGTCGATGCCGCCGGAAAGGGCCACTCCGACTTCGCTGAAGCCGTTCTTGGTGACGTAATCGCGGGTGCCGAGCACTAGCGCCTGCCAGACCTCCGCCATGGGATCGAGAGGCTCGGCGATCCGTTGGGGCTCGGCTGGCCCAGCCACCGGTTCGCTTTCCGACAGGAACCGCACTGGCAACCGAGGAGTTGGAAGCTCCTGGCCTCGAGGGTCGAGCCGCCGCTTTCGATAGGCCGGAAGCACATCGAAGTCGCAGATGAGAGTTTCTTCAGTGAACTGCCCAGCCCTCGCCAGCAATCGACCTTCGTGGTCGAAGCAACTGGAGCCGCCGTCGAAGACCAGTTCGTCCTGTCCTCCAACCTGGTTGATGTACGCGATGGCACATGAGTTGTCGATGGCCCGAGAGCTCAGGAGGATGTCACGGTCGAGGGCCTTGCCTTTGCGGTACGGGCTGCCATTGGGCACCAGCATCACTTCGGCCCCGCCGGCTGCCAGATCGAACATCGGGCCGGTGGGGCTCCAGATGTCCTCGCAGATGGCGATGCCGACCTTGACTCCTTTGATCTCGACCAGCTCGAGCGGCTCGGTGCCTGGCGTGAAGTACCGCCGCTCGTCGAACACGGCATAGTTGGGCAGCAGGCGCTTGTGATAGCTGAGCACCACCTCGCCCTCAACACACAGCACCGCAGTGTTGAAGATATCTCGATCACCATCGACGGTCCCGATGAGGGCGGCACATGAGCCGGTGCGAGCCGCCACCTTCAGCACGGCTTCCTGGCAGTCGGCGACGAAACCGGGCTTAAGAAGAAGATCTTCGGGCGGATAGCCGGTGAGAGCCATCTCGGGGAAGACGGCCACATCGGCCCCCGCAGCCTCAGCCTCCTCCAGACCAGCAAACACCTTGGCCACATTGCCAGTGATGTCGCCTACCACCGGGTTGATCTGGCAGGCAGCTACTCGAAGTCGGCGCATCTCCTAAGTCTAGTTGGCTCGAAAAAGAGCACGGTGCCCAGACCTCTCGGCCTGGACACCATGGTTGGAGGATTGCTGCTTGGTTTTGCGTAGCTAGGCGTCGGGGTCCTGGCTCCGGTCTCCCGAGCGACCACGGCGCTCGCCAGGTTCGGCGTTGACACGCTCGGTGGTTTTCTCTTCGAGACCGTCCTTCTTCTCCGACGCCTCATCGGCGGTGATCTTGCCTTCTTCGACTGCCTGATCGATTCGCTCATTGGCTGCTTCGACAAGAGCGGCAACGAGATCGGCCTCGCTCACGCCCGCTTCAGCTGCTATCTCAGCCAGGGTCTTGCCTTCCTGAGTCCCGGCTTTCACCGTGTCCTTGTCGAGTCCGAGTTCGGTGAGAACTTCACCAGCCACGTGCCGGCGGTGGTGGCCATGACCGCCCCGCCGTCCCTCACCGGGTTCCGCGTTGACTCGCTCGGAGACCGTGTCTTCCAATCCTGCGATCTTGTCTGCAGCTTCGTCCTCGGTCAGCTTGCCCTCGGTGACTGCCTCGTTGATGCGATCGGTGGCCGCCGCGACCAATGCGTCGACGAGATCGGACTCCGACACTCCCTGCTCAGCTGCCACCTCGGCCAGGGTCTTGCCTTCCTGGAACGCTGCTTTGAGTTCTTCCTGGGTCAGCCCCAGAAGTTCGGTGACGACTTCGCTGCGACCTTCATGCCGACCGTCGTGTCGCCTCTCGTCCCGGCTGGTCTCGGCGGTCGAGGAACCATCGGTCTCTTGAGCGTTTACCAGGCCAACGGGGGCGAACATCGAGCCGAGAGCAATACCTCCGGCGAGAAGCCCGGCCGGGATACCGAACTTCTTGATGGTGCTGTGCTTGGAGTTCATGCTCTTCTTCTTCGGGTTTTCGGGGGTGGCCACTTGATGCCTTTGTTCAGGGTTCCTGGGAACCGACGGATTCTCACCCTCAGCATCGGAGTGGGCTGTTAGGGAACCATGATGGCTTGATCATGGTCCGGTTAGCCCATCGGCGAGTTTCGCTCACGTAACTCGAGCGCTGCAAGCAGCAGCAATGCGGGGAAAGACCCGAAA
>CALHBU010000353.1 GCA_937930655.1 uncultured Acidimicrobiales bacterium
AGGGGTGATGAGCTTCATGGCCGAGGTAATCAGGCAGGGCTGAGCCTCAGGCACGGTTTCCCACTGGTCGGTGTCGACACCGATGCAGAACGCCTCGCCGTTCTCCTTGGCGATTTCGGCCAAGGCGCCGTTGCCGGTGGCTCCACCGGCACCGAAGATGACGTCGGCGCCATTATCGAGAGCCTGGCGGGCCGTGCTGGCGCCCCAGTCGGGATCGCCGAAGGCGACATCGAGTCCACCGGGGTGGTAGGTGGAGATGACTTCGACGTCGGGGTTGGAGTAGGCGGCGCCGTTCTCGAAGCCGGTCTTGAAAGCCACGACCGGCGGAACCAGATCGGTTCCGAGTACCTGGGCGACAACGTTGGACTCGGTCATGCGACCAGCCAGTGCCCCGGCCAGGAAGCCAGCTTGATCTTCAGGAAAGATGAGGCCAGCGACGTTGGGCAACTCTTCGCCCTGGAACTGGTCGACACCGATGAAGTACACGTCGGGGTTTTCTCCAGCGGCGACACCGGTGGCTTCGCCAAGAGCAAAGCCGACGGTGACAATGACGTCGTAGCCCTGGTCGATGAAGCTGCCGATGTTGGTGGCGTAGTCGGTGGAGTCCTGGGTCTCGATGAAGTCGACCTTGTCGGCCCCGTTGCCCACGAGCTGCTGGACACCTTCCCAAGCCGACTGGTTGAAGCTCTTGTCGTCGACTTTTCCGACGTCGGTGACGAGACCGACACACACCGCGTCGCCGGCGCAGTCGACATCTTCGTCTTCCATAGCGTCGTCGTCAGCCATGGCATCGTCGTCTTCCATGGCGTCGTCGCTGTCGTCCTCCATGGCGTCGTCGTCGCTGCTTTCGGCAGCATCGTCGCCTTCAGAGCCGGCCTCAGTGCTGTCGCCGTCGCTGCCCGAATCGCTGCTGTCGCCGCATGCTGCGGCGAACAATGCGAACACGGCCAGAAGGGCAAAGAGCCTCATCCATTGCTTGCGCATACTGTTCTCTCCCATTGTTGATGCGCGACACAATCTAGTGGTCGGTCATCCACGATGCGCCCGGTGTGGCAACCCATTTGGTGACGAGTTGGTTTCTACGACATTACAAAGTGGTGAGCGGCCCATCTTTGAGCGCTGCATGTCGTGGACTACGCGGCGAGGCGGGCGCCCCGTTGACGACACTCATGGAGTGCTTCGTCGAGGTCCACCGTGGTGATCTGTCGGTCGGTAACCACCGGTTGTCCTGCAACCCAGACATCGGTGACGTGTCGCGAACCACCGGCAAAAACCAGGTGGGTGAACAAATCGTCGGCGAGCGCAGGAACGAACGCCGGATGGTCGAGATCGATGCGGATGATGTCGGCCCATGTCCCAGACTCGAGATGCCCTACGTCGGGCAAAAGCACCGCTTTCCCGCCTGCCCTGGTGGCGAGGTCGAGGGCATGAACCGCCGAGAGCACACCGGGATCCCTGGCACTTCCTCTGGCCAGCAGCGGGGCGAGCTTGAGCTCCTCCCACAGGTCGAGGTTGTCGTTCGACGCCACCCCGTCGGTACCAAGGGCGACATTGAGCCCTCGGGCCAACCAGTCAGTGGTGGGCGCGATGCCCGAGCCCAGTTTGAGGTTGGAGATAGGACAGTGGGCGATTGAGGCTCCCGCCTCGATCAGCAATCGTTGATCGGTCTCATCGAGCCAAACGCCATGAGCGGCAAGCACAGGACCTTCGAGTGCACCGATATCGGCCAGCATTTGGGTGGCCGAACAGCCATCGCGATCAAGCACCAATTGACGCTCGGCTTCGGTCTCTTCCAAATGAATGTGGAGCAGGGCATTGCGAGCCTGTGCCTGACGGGCGATGTCGGCCACCTGCTCAGGAGTGAGGTCGTAGGGCGAGTGGGGGGCAAACCCCACGGTGATTCGGCCAGCCGGGTCATGGTGGCGCTGGAAGTAGCCATCGAGCTCATCGATCCGGGGTGCGACATCTCCGTTGGGCAGGAGCGCCGAGACGACGCCCGGGGTGAGAACCAGCCGGGCCCCGGTCCGCTGCACCGCGTCGACCACCTGATCTTCGAAGAAGTACATCTCGCAGCTGGTGGTGACACCGCACAGCAGCATCTCGGCTGAACCCAAGGTCATGCCCCACGAGGCGTCGTCCGGCGTCATCTTGGCCTCTCGAGGCCAAATGGCGTCGGTCAACCACGGCTGAAGAGCCAAACCATCGCCGGCCGAACGAACCAGCGTCATCGGCGTATGGGCATGGGCATTGACCAGCCCCGGCATGAGCAGGCCACCGACATGGCGGGACTCGCCGCTTGCCGGCCCCAGCTCTGCTTCGGTGCCTACGTTGGAAATACGACCGTCGGCAGCAATGTCGATAGCTCCGTTGACCAGTACCCGGCCGGTACCTTCGGCCGGGATGACGTAATCGCCGACGAGTCTGAGTGGCTGCCTGCCGGTCACAGCGACTGACCCTGGTGGTATCTCACGACGCGAGTCTCGGTGACCAGAGCGGTGATGAGCGACACCGGCGTGACGTCGAATGCTGGATTGAGGGCCGGCGTCCCGGTGGGGGCAACAGGCACCCCTCGGATCGACGTGACTTCATCGGGGCCGCGATCTTCGATCTCGATGTCGTCGCCGGTGGCGGTCGACATATCTATCGTGCTCTCCGGTGCGACAACGATGAATGGCACGTCGGCGTGACGACTGCCGAGCGCCAGAGCGAAGCTGCCGATCTTGTTGGCCGTATCGCCGTTGGCGGCCACCCGGTCGGCACCGATGAGCACAACGTCGGCTGCCCCTCGGGCCAGCAGAAAGGGTGCCGCCGAGTCAACGATGAGTCGATGCGGGGCCCCCATCTGCTGGAGCTCCCAGGTGGTGAGTCGGCCTCCCTGTAGCAAGGGCCGAGTTTCCATGGGGAGGGCTTCGGCCAGTCGGTCACGCTCATGAAGGGTCTGTATGACGGCGAGTGCTGTGCCCCGCTCCACGGTGGCCAGACTGCCGGTGTTGCAGATGGTCATGATTCTGAGGGGACGGTCGCCAGCCAGCTCGAGTGACAACGCGGCGCCCAGGTCGCCCATCGCCACTGACGCCGCAAGTTCTTCCTCGGCGATGACGTGGGCCTCAGCCAGGGCTGCCGCCGGGTCCTGTCGGGCAATGGGGGCGACCCGGTCGACCATGAGTGCCAGGTTCACCGCGGTCGGTCGGGCTTGGCGAAGAGTAGTGACGGCACCTTCGAACGCTGACTCGTTGGTTTTCGGGTCGTGGAGCCGGGCGGCCATCGCCACGCCATATGCCCCGGCGACACCGAGCGCCGGGGCGCCCCGGACCGACAGTCGTTTGATGGCGGCGACCAGGTCTTCGACCGTTCGGATGGAGAGAGTGTCGATCTCCTGAGGGAGTTTGGTCTGATCGATCAACTCGATCGTGTCGTGGTTCCATGTGAGTGATCGAGGCATGAGCAGGCCTATCAGACGGTCTCGGGGCTACTGCCGTAGCCATCGGGTGACGCCATTTTGGCCAGGACCGCATCCATTTGCGCGGTTGAGAGTTCGGGTGGCTCACCGATGGCGAGGGCGGCAATCAGTTGGGCGGCAAGTGTCTCGACCTCAACCGCCAGGGCCAGCGCGCTCTCGGTTGTGTCGCCGGCGGCCAGCAGCCCATGGTGGGACATGAGGCAGGCCTTGCGGTCCACCATGGCCGCAACGACATGTTCTGACAGTTCCTCGGTACCGAAGGTGGCGTAGGGAGCACAGCGAATGTTGTGCCCGCCGGCCACGCCGACCATGTAATGGAACGGGCCGATACCTCTGCTGTGAACCGCGAGTGCGGTGGCGTTGACCGGGTGAGCGTGGACGATGGCTTGTAGATCGGGCCGAGCGGCGTAGAGACCAAGATGGAAGCGCCACTCTGATGATGGCCGACAGTCGTTTTCTGCGGTCCACGTGGCGTCGTGGCCCATCGCAACGATGTCGGCCGATGTGAGCTGCTCGTAGTCGCGGCTCGATGGGGTGATGAGCATGCCATCGGCGGTGCGAACCGAGACGTTGCCCGATGTTCCGCTATTGAGACCGTTGCGGTTCATGTTGCGGGCCGTTTCGATGACCTGCTCAGCCGGGCTGCTCACGCCGTTCTCTCGCTGGCCCATTGTTCGATCGTCTTTCCGATCAATAGATGAAGCGGCTCGGCACACAGCTCCACCGCCTTCATGATGTCGTCTTCGCTCAGTTTCTCGTCGGTGAGTCCAGCTGCTGGATTGGAGATCACACCGATCGAGGCATAAGGAACGTCGAGTTCATTGGCCAGAACAACCTCGGGATAGCCGGTCATGCCGACCAGATCGCCGCCAAGCCGTCCCATCATCTCGATTTCGGCCGGTGTCTCGAACCGGGGACCGTTGGTTGTGCAGTAGACGCCGCCGTCGAACACGTCGATAGCGAGCTCACTGGCTGCTTGTAGCAAGAGGCGGCGGAGTTCGGGGTCGTAGGGGTGGCTCATGTCGCAGTGTTTTAGGTGGCTGGCAGTGCCATCAGGAGCTGGCCGACCATCAAAGAAGGTGTCGGCCCGACCCCAGGTGAAGTCGAGGAAGTCCTTGATGATGACCAGCCGACCAAGCGACATGTCGGGGCTGATTCCGCCCGATACTGCTGTGGCGAGGATGGCTTGGGCACCAGCATCTTTCAGGGCCCAGGCATTGGCCCGATAGTTGATGACGGCGGGCGCCACCGAATGATCACTGCCATGGCGGGGCAGAAAGGCGACCGGTTCCGAACCCCAGAGTCCGAGGGTCAGATCGACCGAGCCGTAGGGGGTGCTCACACTTCGGGTCGACCGATCGACAACATTCGGAAGGTCGTAGAAGCCGCTGCCAGTAATCAACCCGATCATGGTCCTGACTCTACGCCCGCAGCCTGGTGAGCATCTGTTTAACTGACGAGGTGACCAATCTGAGCTTCGGCCAGCAAATGGCGGCCATACCGGGACCTTCGATCATTCCGCATCGGGTGCTGGAGGCAATGGCCCGACCGATGACAGACCTCTACAACGGTCCGATTGTTGAGGCATCGAACGAGATTCGGGCCGCTCTTCCCGAGGTTGCCGGCACCAGCGGTGACGTCTTCATCGTTACGTCCAATGGACATGGCGCCTGGCAGATGGCGACCTCCAACACCCTGGCCAAGGGCGACAAGGTCCTCGTCTTGGAATCCGGGCAGTTTGCCGCAGTCTGGGGGCGCTACACCGCGGTGTCAGAGGTAGACGTTGAAGTGCTTCCCGGGACCTTCCGGGACCCGGTCGACCCGGTCGCGGTGGCTGACCGGTTGGCGGCCGACACCGAGAAGGAAATCAAGGCTGTGCTGTGTGTACACGTCGACACTGCCAGTTCTGTTCGCAATGACATTCCGGCGCTGCGAGCCGCCATCGACAGTGCTGATCACCCTGCCCTGTTCATGGTGGACTGCATTGCATCGATGGGGTGCGAAGAATTCCGCATGGACGAATGGGGCGTCGACATCGCCATTGCCGGCTGTCAAAAAGGCTTGATGGTCCCGCCGGGCATCGCCTTTGTTTGGGCCAGTAAGAAGGCTCTGGCCGCGCACGCAGGGGCCGACATGCGAGTGGGCTATTTCGACTGGGCCGAGCGTCTGTCGGCCAAATCGCAATACCACTACTACGCCGGGACCCCGCCGCTGGCCCACCTCTTCGGTTTTCGGGAGGCGCTACGGATCGTCGAGGAGGAAGGCGGCTGGCCACGGGTGTGGGAACGTCACACCGCGTTGGCAACCGGTGTTCGAGCCGCGGTCGATGCGTGGGCTCACCCTGAAGGCATCGAATTCAACATCACCGATGCTGCCCATCGGGCCAACTGCGTCACCACCATTCGCACCAACAGCGTCGACCCTGAGCTGTTTCGAGCTCGATGCGAGCAGCAGGCCGGGCTTGTGTTGGGGCTCGGCATCGCCGACGTTTCGGGGTTCCGGTTGGCCCACATGGGGCACCTGAACCCACCGATGCTGCTTGGGGCCATCGGCACCATCGAGGCGGTGCTGCACTCGCTTGGCGCACCAGTGTCGGGGTCCGGAGCGGCGGCAGCCGCCGCCGCTCTCGGCGAGGCAATCGGACAGTGAGCGACAAGGTGTCTTCCGTGCCTGAGCTGCAGACTGACCGTTTCAGGGAACAGATCACCGCTATTGACGTTCACGCCGAAGGAGAGCCCGGTCGGGTGATTGTTGGTGGAGTTGCCGACCCTCCCGGAGTCACCATGCTTGAGAAGGCGCAATGGTTGGAGGCCCACGGCGACGAACTCAGGCTCCGGATGTTGCGGGAGCCGGCCGGCTATCCCGGTCTTTGCTGCAACCTGGTGGTGGCGCCCACCGACCCCCGAGCCGATGCCGGCTTCATCATCATGGAGCAAACCGAGTACCCGGCCATGTCCGGCAGCAACACCATTTGTGTGGTCACTGCGCTTCTCGAGACCGGCTTGCTTCCGATGTCCGAACCGGTGACGTCGCTGACGTTGGAAGCACCGGCCGGCCTCATCGACATCGAGGCCAGATGCCAGGAAGGAAAGGTCACAGCAGTGA
>CALHBU010000354.1 GCA_937930655.1 uncultured Acidimicrobiales bacterium
CCTCGTCGAGAATGATGACGCCAGCCACCATGGCGATTGCGATGGGAATGAGGAGGAGCAGGAACAGAGCTCGCCACGGCAGAACCTGGAGAATCAGTCCGGCCAAAATCGGGCCGCTCGCCGAGCCAATGGCCACCGCGGTGGTCTGGCTGCCAATCGCTGTACTCCGCTGCTCTGGTGGGAAGACGGCGACCACCATGGCGGTGCCGACCGATTGTCCCATGGCGCTCCCGGCCGACATCAGAACCCGGGCTGCGATCAGGAGGCCGAAGGTGGGGGCCATGGCCACCGCGACCGACCCCAGTCCGAAGAGGCCCAAGCCCATGAGATGCATGCGTTTGCGGCCGATGATGTCGGCCACCCGCCCCATCGGAAGCATGAGCGAGCTGATAGTCAACGATTGAGCGATGACTACCCACGCCACGGTCCGAAGCGAGATGCCAAAGTCGTCGGCGATAGACGGCAACGCGACGAAGATCATGCTCATGGCGATGACGTTGCTGACGAACGCCACTCCGATGGCCGAGAACGCCCGCCAGCGATTCTCGAAATTCGGTGTCGGAGCCATCAGCCACTGATTCTCGACCCAATCACCGTCAAACCCCTAAACCAGGACCAAGCCAAGCCCAGCCGAACCGGGAACTGTCGGCGGAGTGTGCCGCAAACGGCGCTGTGCCGAAAACGGCACTGTGGGCTCACAGTTCGCTAGTCGGTGCCGGCAAAGCCGAAGAGGCAGGACACGTACACCTCGATCCGGGATTCCTCCGTTTGGAGGGGGGCCACCCGGTCGGTGTAGGCCCGGGCCGTTTCCTCGTGAGGGAACCCGTCGGGATAGAGCGTGGGGTCGAGGCCCAACTGGTTGGCGATTCCGGCGATGAGGTTGTCGTGGTGGCTCCACAGGCCCCGACGAACAGCCCGATCAGGATGGTCCCGAGCGCTCGAGTCATCGGGCCAGTGGAGGTGTGAGGGTGGTGGCCGGCCCCGCCCGGTAGGTCTTGGCCGGCCGACCTTTGGCCTGGGTCGCAGTTCGGCCGGTCGGTTCGACGAAGCCGGCACTGCCCAGGACCTTGCGATGAAAGTTCGGTGGGTCGAGGGCGATGCCCCACACCGTCTCGTAGACCGTGCGTAGCTCCGCCATGGTGAACTCCGGTGCACAAAAGCTGGTGGCCAGCGTGGTGTATTCCAGCTTGGCCCGGGCTCGCTCAACGCCTGCCTCTAGAACGTCGGCGTGGTCGAAGGCAAGGGTGGTGGCCCGAGCACTGCTGACCGGTTGCCACTCGGCGGCTGCCGCATCCCGACCGGCCGCAGCCGGTGGCGGGTTAGCCACCATGGCCAGGTAGGCCACGCTGACCACTCGCATGCGAGGGTCCCGGGCGGGGGAGCCGAAGGTCGCCAACTGTTCGAGGTGGGCAGTGTCAAGCTCGATGCCGGTCTTGTCGGTGAGGGTGGCACCCGCGGCGTCCGACAGGTCCTGCTCTGGGCCAACAAAGCCACCGGGAAGGGCCCAGCTGCCGGCGAAAGGCTCCTCGGCTCGCTCTACCAGCAGGACCTCGAGCGACGGCGGCCGCACGGTGAGAATTACCAGGTCGGTGGTGACGGCGAAAGGAGGGAAGTCTGCGGGGTTGTATTCGCCGTTAAATGTCACATTGACAATCATAGCTTCCTTCTTTATTGTGAGAACGACAAGAAATAAATGTCACTTCGACAAGAATAAGAAGCAGGTTGCAATGAGCTACCACCAGATCGACGACATCTTTGAACGAATGACCTACCCGGCGGGGGAGCGCCATCTCCGCCTGGCCGCCACAGCACACGCCTTGCTGGCTGGTGAGTCGGCCGTGATTGAGTTCGACGCCCGTTGCTTCGATGACCTGGCGCAGATGGTGGTGGCCGACCGGCTCCTGCGTCGCAATGGCATGACCGCCACCTGGTTCGTGCCCTACTTCCCTTTCGCTCGCCACGATCGCCGCAACGACGCCAGTGATGGCTTCGAGCTCGGCCTGGCCATCGACATGGTCAGCGAAGTCAACATCGTGGTGGCCGATCCGCACAGCGAGGTTGCCGGCCAACTTCGCCACATCACGCAATCGAGCGTGGTGGACGTCTTCCGCCGCGCCGGGGCCTTTGACACCAACCCTGTGGTGGTCGTACCCGACGCTGGAGCGGCCAAGAAGGTCGACAGTTGGGTCGGCTCGGCCGATCGGGTTCAGGCCCTCAAGCACCGAGACCCGATGACCGGCAAGCTCTCGGGCTTTGAGGTCCTGGCTGACGACCTCGAAGGCCGACCGTGCGTCATCGTCGACGACATCTGCGACGCCGGCGGCACGTTCCTCGGCCTCGCCGCCGAGCTCAAAGCAAAGAACGCCGGACCACTGACACTGGCTGTGACCCACGGCTTGTTCACCAAGGGACTGGCCTCACTCTCTACTGCCTTCGACCACATCTATTCCTTTGGCCCGACCGAACCGGAAGCCGCTGAGCAACTCGGCCACCCGGTCACCCGTATCCCCTTCGAGACCCTCTATGAGAAAGGAGCTCAGCAATGAGCAGCCCATTAACCCACATCGACTTCTACAAGGCCGATCATCGGTCGCAGTATCCGAAGGGCACCGAGACGGTGTTCTCCAACTGGACGGCACGAAAGTCTCGACTGACTGACATCGACGAGGTCGTCTTCTTCGGCCTCCAGTACTACGTGAAGGAGTACCTGCAGGCCCACTGGCAGCGGGACTTCTTCGACCAGCCAAAGGAGACCGTGGTCAACCGGTACCAGCGACGCATGCGCAACGCCGGCATCGAGATCTCGGTTGACCACATCGAGGCCCTGCACGATCGAGGCTTTCTTCCACTGGAGATCTGGGCCCTGCCCGAGGGCACCCCGGTGCCGATCGGTGTGCCGAGCTTCGTGATGTGGAACACCGAGCCCCAGTTCTTCTGGCTCACCAACTATCTCGAGACGTCCGTCTCCTCCATTGTGTGGGGCCCGAGCACGTCGGCCACCCTGGCCCGGCAGTACCGCCGGATCCTCGACCGGTACGCCGAGCTCACCGGTGGCGACCCGGCCTTCGTCGACTGGCAGGGCCATGACTTCAGCTACCGCGGCATGTTCGGCAACGAGGCAGCCCAGCTGTCCGGCGCCGGTCATCTGCTCAGCTTCACCGGAACCGACACGGTGTCGGCCATCGACTTCCTCGAAGAGTTCTACGGCGCCGACTCCGACAACGAGTTGGTCGGCGGGTCGGTCCCGGCGACCGAGCATTCGGTGATGTCCATGGGCTCACAGGAGAACGAGATCGAGACCTTCCACCGCCTCATCACCGATCTGTACCCCAGCGGCATTGTCTCGATCGTCTCGGATACCTGGGATTACTGGAAGGTGTGGACCGAGTACCTGCCGCAGCTCAAGGAGGACATCCTGGCTCGGGAGGGAACGGTGACCATTCGGCCCGACAGCGGCGATCCGGTGAAGATCCTGGTCGGCGATCCCGACGCCCCGGCCGGCAGTCCGGCCAACAAGGGCTCGTATCAGCTGGCCTGGGATCTCTTCGGTGGCACCGTCAATGAGAAGGGCTTCAAAGTCCTCGACCCTCATATCAACCTCATCTACGGCGATTCCATAACGCTGGAGCGATGTGAGGCAATCTGCGCCGGTTTGGCGGCGAAAGGCTTTGTGCCGGTCAACGTCTTTGGCATCGGTTCCTTCACCTACCAGTTCAACACCAGGGACACGTTTGGCTTCGCCATGAAGGCAACGGCGGGAGTCATCGACGGTGAGTTGCGGGAGATATTCAAAGATCCGGCCACCGACGATGGCGTGAAGACCTCGGCCCGGGGCCTGCTGGCCGTCGATCGAGATGCCAACGGTCGATTGCACCTTGAGCAGCAGACCAGTTGGGATGCGGTCAAAAACGGTGCCTTCGAGCCGGTGTTCGTCGACGGTCGGCTGGTGCGGGACGAGCGGTTGGCCGATATCAGGGCTCGACTGAAGGCTGCGCAGTGAGGCCCGATCCGCTTCGGGTGGCTGTTGTCGGTTCGACGATCTGGTCCGATCAGGACCGGGTCGTCTCGGCCCTTGACGGGCTTTTGGTCGGTAACTCCGAGACGGTGGTGATCACCGGAATGGCCGATGGAGCAGACGCCTTCGCCCGCCAGTGGGCGGAGGATAGGGGCCATACCCTCCTGGCCAAGCCATTGGCTGTGGGCGCGTACCCCGGTCCGATGCACCGATACAACGAGCTAATGATGGCCTGGAGCCCGGATCTCGTCCTCGCTTTCAAGGAGGACTTCGCCGCCAACTGGCAGTCGGAAGACTGCGTGGCGGGCACCGAACATTTCTGCCGCCTCGCCGTCGATCGAGGTGTACCTGTGCTTGTGGCGAGCGACTGATTCTGACTGTCATACCCCCTGACTAGTGTTT
>CALHBU010000355.1 GCA_937930655.1 uncultured Acidimicrobiales bacterium
CTCCAGCTTCTTGTCCTTGGTGGTGTCGGCCCAAGTGGTGAAGATCGGCTCGGCCGCCGTTTCGGCCACCGAGAGAGCATTTAGAAGGCCTAGATAGGACGGTTTCGACATGGCCGCAGTCTTCCACAGCTCGAGGTGGCACAAAACACTCTCCGGGCGCGCTTACTCTGGCGTCCGAGCGTCCGATGGTGAAACCAGGAGCTCTTGAGGTGAACGAATGACGACTGTCTATATCCTACTTTTCATCACACTGGTGGCGGTACGAGCACTGTTGCAGTTCCGACCCCGGAAGATTGACGACGAACTTCGGTTGGAAGAGGACATCCTCAATGCGGCCGAGAGGTCGTTCCACTCCGGCATGAGCCCATGGCGCAGGATGCACCTTTGGTCGCTGTCGTTCTCGTTCCTTTCCCAGGGGGAACGCCGACGTCTCGATGCGGTGCATCGGGTTCGCGATGAATCACGACTGGTTCCGCTTCCTGTTGTCGAGGCCCGTCGCTTCTCCCGGGGGCTTCGAGACATCTGCGCCTTCCGGCTTTCTGATGGGCGCCAACTCGAGTTGAGCATCTATGACGGCAAGATGGCCGACGCGTTGGTCCGTGCATGGAGACAACACCCGGGTTCAGCCATTCGCCTGGCCTGGCACGGCGAGCTTGGCTGGTGCTGCACGTTGCATCAACTGGACAGCTTCCACGGCTCGCCCCAGGCTCGGGCTCTGGCCTGGGGAGCCGAAGTCACCACCGTCTGAGAGACAAAACGAATGAGTGCCCGGGATAGTTCAATCCCGGGCACCCTCAGACGTTTGCTCCGTCGTTGTGCCGACGGGTTTTGCTGACTACGAGCAGCCGGTGTCAGACCAGTTGCAATTTGGCGAGCTGCCATTCAGGTCGACAATTCCGCCGATCTGAACCCAGGAGCCAAGGTCGGCATCCCACTGACTGAACTGGGAGCCCTCGATGAAGTAGGCATCTTCATTGCCATTCATCGAGAAGTTGACGCCTTCCAGCAGATTGGGGTGGTTGTAGCTCAAGCTACGAGTTGCCAGCATCACGTTGGTCCGGGTCAGGCCATCGGGAAGTTCGTTGGCAACACGAAGGATCTCGATGAACGCATGGGCATAGAACATGCCGGTGAAGTAGAGACCGATGGTCGGGTCAAGCCCGGCATCAACAGTCAACTGATTGGCGAAGCTCACCCAGGGATCATCGGCCCACTGGGGATCGCTGCCGGCCTTCTGGCCGCCACCGACGATGCGCCATCCATCGGCTGCTTCTCCAGCTGGGACCAGGAATGACGGATCCACACAAACCGACGGCATGAAGAGCTCGGCACCCGAGTCCTTCAGGCCACTTCGGGCTGCATCCTCGATCGTCAACAGACACGGGTTGCCGGCCATCATGGCCATGACGACGTCGGGCTCGGCTGCAGTGATGGTGGTGACCTCGTTGGTCACCGTCGGTGCTGCCGGGTCGAACCTGATCTGGACGAACTCCTCAATGACGCCAGGATTCTCCTCCATGTACTTCTCCAGACCCAGTACGTAGGCCAGGCCGAAGTCGTTGTCCATAACCAGACCAGCAACCGTCACCGGCAACTGGTCGGACATGTTCTCGTTGATCCATGCTCCCCAGAGAATGCCCTCGGTGAGATAGCCCAGGATCGAACCGGTCGTCCAGGGATGCTCAATCGGGTCGCCCCACGCCGGGTGGCCGGTCGCCGACAACAACTGCGGCACACACTTGTCGTTCAAGGTGTCATAGGTGGCCAGCACGCTGGGTGTGCCCAGTGTGTGGAATGCGAACGGCTTGTCGGCCTGCAACAGCTCGTCAACCATTTCGATGGTGAGGGTGGCCTGGTACTGGTCGTCCCGCTTGATCAGCTCGACCGGTGTTCCGCCGATGCCACCATTTTCGTTGACGTAGTCGATGTAGGTCTCCCAACCGACGCCCTGGTTGCCATAGGCGGCCAGGTTGCCCGATTCCGGACCGGTGTAACCGACCTTGATCTCCTCGCCTATGCCCTCGGTCTCCGACCAGTCGGACGGACAGGCGTTGAGGTCGATGGTGAAGCCACCGGTACCTCGCAGGATGTTGTCGTCACCGATACCGAACTCGCCGGACTCAATTCCGGCAGTCAGCATGTCGATTTGTTCTTGGCGGGACGCGGCCCACTCGGCCTCGAGCTCTTCCATGCTGGTAGCGGTGGACGACGAGGCCGGTTCCGATCCGTCCTCTTCGGCAGACTCGGCAACCGCCTCAGCCGCCTCGCTCTGGTCGACTGCACCCGCGCCGTCACCTTCTCCTTCTTCGTCTCCGTCGGCGGCGGTTTCCTCCTCGTCGGTCGTGGCGTCGCTTCCTCCTGTGTCGTCGCTGCTGTCACCGCATGCTGCAGCAACAAGCCCAAATGACAGGAGTAGCGCCAATAAGCGCACCCAGTGGTTCCGTTGATTCATGTGCAATCTCCCCCTGAGATTGGTTTGTTCTGGGGCAAGCTGCCCCCTCAATGCGAAGCTAGTGGCTCATGTTCAGAGGGACCAAGACCATTCACAGCCCTGACACATCTCTGTCATCTGTCGACCGCCCATGCCAGTCGCAGTACGGTTTGATCTATGAGCGTCCTCGATGGCAGCAGTGTCCTTTCTCCAGAACAGCTCGATCACTATGAGTCCCGTGGGTATCTTCAACTGCCGTCGTTCGTTGGCGAGCCCTGGTTGAGCGAGTTGCGAGCAGCCTCGGCCGAGTTCGTGGAGCAGAGCCGAGAACTCACCGGCTCGACCAAGGTGCTTGATGTTGAGCCGAATCACACGGCCGAGCGGCCGCGTCTTCGCCGTCTCGTCTCGCCGGTCGATCATCACGAGACGTTTCGGAGATTTAGCCTGGAAGGTCCCGCCGCCCAGTTGGCGTGCGCCATTCTTGGCGGCCCGGTGCGCTACCACCACTCGAAACTCAACTACAAGTG
>CALHBU010000356.1 GCA_937930655.1 uncultured Acidimicrobiales bacterium
CGTCTTTGATGTGTCTCGCGACGTACTTCGGCACCGGCTGATGCTGTCCTACGAAGCGCTGGCCAAGGATCTCTCGGCCGACGACATCCTCAATCGCCTCCTGGCCATCGTGCCCGCCGCATCGGTCAGCCCTCGGGAGTCTGTCGGCGCCAGCAACGGCTACACGGCGGCGAATGGCGCCGCCGCCGTGCCATCGCCAGCTGCGGCTGCCTCTTCGGTGAACCTGCCCCCTATTCCGGCGCCACCACCTCTGCCAACGGCCGAACCGCCTCAACCACTCACCACCAGTTCTGACGACGAGCCGGAGTCCTAGGCCTTGCTTGATCCACTCGACATGGTCGGTGGGCACACCCGCGAGATCCTTCGAAAACTGGAGCTCGATGTGTCCCGGCGACTCGACGGCCTCCTCCACGGTGATCACCGCGGCCTCGTCCCCGGTCACGGCAGCGAGCTGGGCGAAACCCGCCCCTATTCACCGGGCGACGATGTTAGGCGGATCGACTGGAACGTCACGGCCCGATTGCCCGACACTCACATCCGCCAAACCATCGCCGAGCGAGAACTCGAGACGTGGTTGGTGGTCGACCGTTCGGCCCGACTCGATTTCGGCACAGCCAGCTGTGAGAAACGAGACCTTGTACTGGCGGCAGCCGCCGCAACCGGCTTCCTGACCAACCGAGACGGCAACAGGATCGGAGCCCTGCTGGCGGGCCGCCCCGAGCCAACCATCATTCCGGCCCGTGGTTCGCGAAAGCACCTGCTCCACATTCTCCATACCATTGCCGAAAGCCCCAGAATGGAGGGCGGCGGGCCCACCAATCTGGCCACGGCGGTTGAGCGAGCCGGTTCTCTGGCCAAACGACGAGGGCTAATGGTCGTGGTCTCCGACTTTCAGGTCGAGCCGGGCTGGCTCACCCAGATACGGGGTGTGGCAACCAAACACGATGTCCTGGCAGTGGAGGTTCTCGACCCCCGAGAGCTCGAGCTTCCCAACGTCGGACTCCTGACCGTTGTCGATCCGGCCACTGGTCGAGAGCGGGAGATTCCAACCCAGAAGGCAGCGGTTCGGGAAAAGTACGCCGAAGCTGCGGCTGACCGACGGCGACAACTGGCCTCCGACCTCACCGCGGCGAGGGTCGACCATCTGACCCTCCGCACCGATCAGCCGTGGCTGGATGACCTGGTGCGATTCATCGGCCGACGCCGAGACAGAGTCCAGGCCATGACGGCGGCCCAACGATGAACTTCCTCTCGCCTGAGCGGCTTTGGCTTCTCGTCGTCGTCCTTCTTCTCGTCGCCGGATACATCGTGCTGCAAAGCCGCCGACGCACCTATGCCGCTCGGCTGGCATCGGCCGACCTGCTCGACTCGGTTATCCCCCGGCGACCCGGATGGCGTCGCCACGTGACAGCCGCCGTGTTCCTTGTTTCCCTCACCACCCTCACCGCCGGCTTCGCTCGCCCCACCCGGGAAGTCGAGGTGCCACGGGAACGGGCCACCGTCATCGTCGCCATCGACGTATCGCTGTCCATGGAGGCAGCCGATGTCGACCCCAACCGTCTCGAGGCCGCTCAAATCGCAGCCAACCGCTTCATCGACGAACTCCCCCCAACCCTCAACGTCGGCATCGTGGGCTTCGCCGGGACCGCCAGTGTCCTTGTGCCACCAACGACCGATCGTGTCCTCGCTCATCGAGCCATCGACAATCTCACCCTCGCCGAATCCACCGCCATCGGCGAAGCCATCTTCACCTCGCTCGACGCCTTGAGAAACGCACCACCTGACGAGACCGGCGAGCCTCCACCGGCTCGCATCGTGTTGCTCTCCGATGGTGAAACAACCCTCGGCCGGTCCGACGAATCAGCCGCTGCCGCTGCGGTCGAAGCCGGGATTCCGGTATCGACCATCGCCTTCGGTACGGCCAACGGCACCATCGTCTACGACGATCCGACAACCCAGTTCGTCGAGCAGGACGTCATCCCAGTGCCGGTTTGCGACGACAATCTGAAGGACATCGCCGAAGCAACCAACGGCGCCTTCTTCTCGGCCAGCAGCCTCGACGAGTTGGACGCCGTCTACGCCGACATCGGATCGGCCATTGGTTTCGAGACCATCGACCGGGAAATCACCGACTGGTTCGTCGGCGCCGGGCTGCTCGTGCTGCTACTCAGCAGCGGGCTCAGCCTGCTGTGGTTCCAGCGTTTGCCTTAATCTTTGTTCGGCTGTCGCCTCACCGGCTTCGCCGATCCAGCCCACGCCCAGCTTGCTGCTTCGCTCCGCTACGCAGCGTTGCTATGTTCGGCTCCGCCTCACCGGCTTCGCCGATTCCGCTCACGCCTCGCTTGCTGCTTCGCTCCGCTACGCAGCTTTGGTTGCGAAGAGGACGGTGGCGCCGTCGTTGTCGGTCTTCTCGAAGTGCTTGGTGCCGGCCGGCACCTCGCACCACTCGCCGGGGCCGAAGACCCGCGAGCTTTCCTCCAACGTCACGGTGAAATGACCGTCGGTCACCAGCAACATCGCTGAAAACGGATGGGTGTGAAAGTCGTTGACGACATCTGGCTGGTGGACCTTGCTGGTCACTTCGCCGTAGCCCCGCTTGGTGGCCTGGGTTTGGAACTCGTCTTCGGTCATCGCACCACAATAGTGGTCAGTTGCCAGTGGCGGCGAGAGCCAGTTTCTCAGCGGCCTCGGGAGTGACTCGCTCGCTCACAACCTTCGACGAGCCGCCCGGCTTCATGGAGACGCCGTACAAAACGTCGGCCGCTTCCATGGTGCGTTTCTGGTGGCTGACGATGATGAGCTGAGCTTCCTTGCGGAACTCCTGGACAAGGGCCAGGAACCGACTCAGATTCATGTCGTCGAGGGCGGCCTCGACCTCGTCCATCACATAGAAAGGCGACGGCCGGCTGCGGAACACCGCAAACAGGAAACCAAGGGCAGTCAGCGAACGCTCGCCGCCCGACAACAACGACAGCTTCTTGACGTTCTTACCGGAGGGCTTGGCCTCGATCTCGACGCCGCAATTGAGGAGATCGTCGGAGTTCGTCAGTTTGAGACCACCACGGCCACCAGGGAAGAGCGTCGAGAACAGCTCGGTGAAGTTGGTTGCGACGTCGGCGAAGGCCGACGAGAACACGCCGACAATCTGCTCATCAATCTCCCGGATCAGCTTGTGGAGGTCGCGCTTGGAACTCTTGACGTCTTCAAGCTGGCCATCGAGGAACTCGTGTCGCTCTTTGAGCTCTTCGAACTCCTCCAGCGCCAATGGATTGATGGGCCCCATCGCCTTCAGCTCTCGCTCAAGTTCTCTGGTCCGTGACTCTGGGCTGGCCCCGTCCGGCAGCTCGGGACATTCAGCCTGCATGGCGATGTCCGGCTCGGTGTCGAGATCCCGCCGGACGGCTTCGGTGAGGGTCTCCAGTCGAACCTTGTTTTCGGCCTCATTGAGCTCGAGCTTGTTGCGACGCTCCCGGACCTGGACCAGTTCGTGCTCGGCCGCCTGCCGCTCACGACGTCGATCGGACAAATCAGAGGAGACCTGGCGGGCTGCCTGAGACTGCTCTTCCTGCTCAGCCGCCAGCCGAGCGATCCACATGTTGAGAATCTCGTGTTTCGCAGTCAGCCGCTGGACGAGCGACTGCACCACATTCAGTGACGCCTCGAGCTCTTCCCGCTTGACCTTGGCCTGGGCTCGCTCGTCGACCAGCCGTTCCAGCCGGGTCTCGACCTCGGCCTGACGGTTGGTCAGCAGTTCGACTCGTTCATCGACCGCCGCTGTCCTGACCTCTATGTCGGTGCGGAGAGCCGAGAGTGACCGGGAGCGCTCTTCCAGCGCAGTGCGGGAGTCGGCCATGGTCTGCGCCCGGTCGAAATGAGCGGCTTCTTCTTCCTCCAGCCCCGGCAGCTGCAGCTGCAGCGCATCGAGTTGCTGTCGATCGGCAGCCTGCCGTTGACCTATCTCGGTCTTCTGTTCCAGCAAACGATCACGATCGGCTTCGATCTCGATCAGAACGGTTCGGCTGCGTTCGACGGTTTCGGTGGCTCGGGTCAGCTCGGCAACTGTTCGACGTTGTTCTTCCTGCAGACGCCGACGCTCGACCCGGGAGGTCTCGAGTTCGCTTTGCGACGCATCGAGCTGGGCGAGGGCGGCCTCGCTCTCGGTCTTGGCTGCCTCTGAGCGGCTACGAGCTTCTTCCAGAGCAGCACCGGTAGCTCCGGTACCAGCTCGCCCGATCCGCCACCCACTGGGTCCGAAACGATCGCCTTCTCTGGTGACGACCACGAGGTCTGGGTGTTCGAGGGCGGTGTCGAGGGAGCGAGACCATCCGCCGGCCACCACAACCGCTCTACCAAGCAGGTGGTCGAGCAATGGCTCGACATCGGGCCGCAAAGCTCGCACCCTGGACCGAACCGAGATCCCGACCGATGGCGACGGCAACGAACGGCGGGACGAGCCGAGCGCCAGAACAGCGCCAGCAAGGTCCTGCTTGGCCAGGGCGTCCAGCGCAGCTCGGCCGTGGGCGACATCGTCGACAACGACGGCTGTAAGCGCTTCACCGGCGGCGGCTTCGACGGCCGCTTCCCAACCGGGATCGACGTCGATGAGGTCCAAAAGCGTTCCCAGAACACCATCGTTGCCGGCTAGTGCGTCGACGCCGGCCGCGCTTCTGGCTGCGTCGAGTGCCTGCTCAAGAGCATCAGCTCTGGCCAGCCAGCGACTGGCCTCGGCATCAGCGATTCGGCGAGCTTCGGTTGCCAAATCGAGTGTCGACTCGGCATCGGCGTTGGCCTGCACCGCGTGGCGAAGTTGGGTCTCAAGTTCGGGTCCGGCTTCTTCGAGCCGACTGACATTGCCGGCCGCTTCGTCCCGGTCGCGGGTGAGTTTGTCGTGGCGGGCGGCCAACGACTCGAGCTGTTCGAGGAGACGGGTGCCCTCCTGCTGGTCCCGCTCGGCAGCCGACCGAAGGGCTGAGACCTGGGCGCGAACCTCGGCCGCCTGAGCAGGCGCCGGCCCAAGACCTTCGCCCCACTCGTCTTCGAACCCCTGCTGTTCGTTGACAAGAAGACGCTCTGCCCCAAGCAGTTGTTCCAGCTCAGGCTGCAGGTTCTTCTTCTCGACCACGGTGGCCTCGAGCTCGGTGGCGATCCGGGCCGCCTCGGCCTCGAGGCTGGAAACCACACCTTCATCGACAGCCGACTGGAGTTCGCCTTCAAGTCGCCGCTTCCGCTCGCCAAGGACGTTGGACTGCCCCTGGGCCCGTTCCCGCATGGAACGAGTACGACTGAGAATGTCGTTGACGTCTGAGCCGCCGAGCGCAGCCAGCTCGGCTTCGGCATCGAGCACCGCAGAATCCAGAGTGGCCAGCGAACCCTTGAGTTCGCTGTCCCTGGCGTTGAGTTCCAGTCGCTGCCGATGAGAACCTTCGAGCTGAGCAGACAGGGCCTTGAGCTCTCTGCCAGCCAAGTGCATACGGAGGGCGGTGAGTTCGGTGACCAGGTCTCCGTAGCGGCGAGCCGCATCGGCCTGCTTCTCGAGAGGACGAAGCTGACGTCGGACCTCTCGCACGAGATCGTTGAGTCGGTTGAGATTCTCGTCGGTGGCCGCCAGACGACGCTCGGCCCGTTCCTTGCGCTTGCGGTACTTGAGGACGCCAGCGGCTTCTTCGATGATCAGGCGACGTTCTTCGGGGCGGGCATTCAGGACTGCGTCGATCTGGCCCTGAGAAACGATGATGTGCTGCTGACGGCCGACACCGGAGTCGGAGAGCAGCTCCTGGATGTCGAGGAGGCGGCACGGAACGTCATTGATGGCGTACTCGGATTCGCCCGTCCGGAACAACGTTCGGGTGATGTTGACCTCGGTGAACTCGATCGGGAGTTCCTGGTCGGTGTTGTCGATGGTGAGGGTCACCTCGGCTCGGCCAAGGGCCGGCTTTGTTGCCGTGCCGGCGAAGATGACGTCGTCCATCTTCTGGGAGCGGACTGAGCTGGGAGCCTGCGCACCGAGGACCCATGCCATGGCGTCAACAACGTTGGATTTGCCGCTGCCATTGGGGCCGACCACCACCGTGATCCCCGGCTCGAGTTCGAGCTTCGCGGGGTCGGCGAAGGACTTGAAGCCCTTGATGGATAGTGCTTTCAGGTACACGGGTAACGAAACCTCCGCCAGTCTGCCGGGGCAGAGCTTACCTAGGACCGGGGCCACCCAAGCGGACCCCTACACCGGGTTTCGGGAGCCCCGAAACCTCAGACTTGGGTGGAGCAGTAGTAGACGGTATGACCCTTGAACTGCACCTTCTGAATGGGCAGTCGGGACCGCTGACTGAGCTCGCCAGCCTTGCCGTAGACCGCAAGGTGGTCGTTGTATTCGCCCGGGTTGCCGGCCAAATCGGTGAACGGGCGCCCCTCGAGCGAGACACCCCGGTACTTGATGGCATCGTGGAGGATGCCGACGATCGATCGGTACAGGCGACGAAGCTCCTGCATCGACAACCCGTCGGCGGTTCGGTCATAGCGCAAGCCGGCGTCGAAGAGAATCTCGTCGCTGTAGACATCGCCGATACCGACGAAGGCAGACGGATCGGTGAGCAGTACCTTCAGCGGCTCTTTCCGCTGCAACACCATGCGACCAAACTCGATCCACGAGATGGGTCGGACAAGAGGATCCAGGCCACGGTCGTCTTCGGAAGGAACGACCTCCTCGAGCTCTTCGAGGGCGACGACGGAAATAGCCGACGAGCCCTTTTTGTCGATGACCCGAAGATCGCCACCCTGGGTGAAGGTGATGGTCACCGCAACGTCGGAGTCCATTTTGGTTTTGGACGGACAACGCTGAAGGGCACCGTGCTCGCCAAGTTCGATGACAAGGGCATGTTCGTTGTTGAGGGTGGCAACCAGGTAGAGGCCGTGGCGCTCGACGACGTTGATCTTGGCCCCGACCAGGTTGTCGGCGAAGGCCTTCTTGGTTCGGTGCCGGGGTAGCGACTTAAGGGCCTTTACATCGACCGACTTGACCTTTCGCCCGGCAGTCTCGCGCTCGAGATCCCTCCGAAGGGTCTCGATTTCTGGAAGCTCAAGCTGTGCCATGACGGTCTGCGTTTCTGTTGTCGGGAGTTTCGTCGTCGGCCGGATGATCGGTCGAAGCGGTTTCGGTGAGAGCAAGCCAGGCGGTCCGGGCCGCAGCCTGCTCCGCCCGTTTCTTGGACGTGCCGTCCCCTTGGCCGTAGGGCTTGCCGGCCACGACCGCAATGGCAGTAAAGCGCTTGTCGTGGTCGGGACCTGAACCGGCGATTCTGTACGAAGGGGTACCAAGATCGAGCTCGGCGGAGAGTTCTTGCAGTTGGGTCTTGAAGTCGCCCTGCCCGGGACGAGCAGCGCCGTCGGTGATGATGTCGAGAACGAGATCAAGCGTGAATTGGCAAGCCTTGGGCCAGCCGGCATCGACAAAGACAGCGCCGATGAGAGCTTCGAGACCATCAGCGAGGATGGACTCCTTCTCGCATCCGCCCGACATTTCTTCGCCCTTGCCAAGACGGAGTCCGGAGCCAAGGCCGAGTTCGCGGGAGACAGAGGCCAACGCCGATGTGTTGACCACCGACGCCCGCAACTTGGCCAGCTGACCTTCAGGTAGGTCGGGATAGGTGCTGTGGATGTAGTCGGTGACCGCTAGTCCCAGGACTGCGTCGCCCAGAAATTCGAGTCGTTCGTTCGACTCTGTGCCTTCGTGCTCGGCGCAATAGCTCCGATGGGTGAGTGCCAACGTCAGTAGATCGGGATCGGAAAACTGATGGCCGATCCGCTCACAGAAGTCGGTACTCGTTCCGCCGGTCAGGAGTCCGCTCCGACCTGACTGTGCACGTAGTCCACCGCATCTCGGACCGTCTTGAGATCCTGCAGATCCTCGTCGTCGATGCGGAATCCGACCGTGCGGTCCGCCAGTTCCTCTTCCAGAGCCTCCACCAGTTCAATGAGAGCCAGTGAGTCGGCGTCGAGGTCGTCGGCGAAGGAATCGCCCTCTTTGATCTGGTCGGGTTCGATCTCCAAAATGTCGGCAAGACGGTCCCTGATCAGGGAAACAACGTCTTCTCGAGTCATCGGTGACTGCTCCATATGGGTCTCGGCAGGCAAGCCAGCAGCCTATCTGTGTCAGGCTTGAAACAGCTTTTACTGTGGATAACTCCCCAGGGTGGAGCGAATCTCCTACGCAGAAGCGGCGATGCTCGCTCTCAAGATATCCACAACCCCATCGTCGGCGATCTGTCCTGCAGTTCGAATAGCGTGACTAATCGTTTCGGCAGATGATGAGCCATGGGAGATGAGGCAGACCCCCTTGGTGCCCAGCAACATTGCCGAGCCGGTCTTGCCCGCATTGAGGGTGTCGAAAACCGGGTCGAGCAACGGATCAACGATCGGCCTGGTGGCGGCCGCCTCCGCAGTCGAGCCGATGGCGGCCCGAACTTCGGTGCGGGTGATAGCCATGATCCCCTCCATGGCCTTGAGCACCACGTTGCCGGTGAACCCATCAGCCACCACAACGTCGGCCACGCCTGTAAGCAGATCGCCACCTTCGACGTTGCCGATATAGGACGCGCCACATCGGTCGGCCCAATCAATCTCGGCCATCAGCGCGCTGGCTGCCTTGACCAACTCGTTTCCCTTACCGGCTTCTTCGCCGATGGTGAGGAGACCGACCCGGGGTGTCTCCACACCGAATCGAGCCCGGTTGTACTCGGCCCCGAGCTGGGCGAACTGCACCAGCCACTCAGGCTGACACTCGGCATTGGCTCCGCAGTCGAGCAACGTTGATGGCGTACCGCCAAAGACGGGTAGCGGGACGGCAATGGCCGGCCGCGACACCCCCTTGATTCGGCCCATTCGCAACAACGACGATGCCATGGCGGCGCCCGTGTTGCCGGCGCTCAGAAGGGCCTTTGCCTCGCCATCGCGAACCGCCTCGGCGGCACGCACGATTGAGGCGTCTTTCATCCGTCGGACGCTCGTTGCTGGCTCGGCGTCCATGGCGATGACCTCGGACGCCGCTTTGATGCTGAGTGACCCGCTCGACGTGGACGGAAGGTCGCCAATTTCCTCGGGGCGACCGACAAGGAGCACATGCATCCCGTCGCGATCGGCTGCTAGCCGGGCCCCCTCGACGATGAGTCGAGGTGCTTCGTCACCACCCATGGCGTCGACCGCCACGGGTAGATCAATGGTCAATCGACCTCTATGGCCTGACGGCCGTTGTACCAACCGCACGAGGTACACACTCGGTGGGGCAACTTGGCGCTCCCACAGTGGTCACACAGCGCACGAGGTGGCGCGTCGAGGGTCCAGCTGGAGGCCCGCCGACTGCGGGTCTTGGCCTTTGAGGTCTTCTTCTTTGGGACGGCCATCGGGGTTCCTGTACGACTCGGTGAGACTCTTGTCCGCCGACTGGCGGACAACTGAATATAACTGCCGCTTGGCGTGGAACCTACTCGTTGAGGTCGAGCTCCCCCAGGGCGGCCCAGCGTGGATCGGGAGTTGGTTCCTCGGCTGCCCGTTCGGCTTCGATTTCGTCAATGGTTACAGCCGGGTAGCGATCGGGGTCGGGTCCGGTGCAGGTCTCGCGGCACAGCGGCGCCAGGGGCAGCCCAACCAGAACGGCGTCTCTCACCAGCGGCAGCAGGTCGATGGAGTCACCAACCAGGTCAATCAGGTCAGCGTCGTCGGGCGCATCAACCTGGAATATCTCATCGATCTGTACCTCGGACCGGCCCTCAACATCGTCGAGACATCGTCGACATTCTGCGATCCACGCCGACCCGACCTGTCCCACGACCGAGACGCCGCGTTCGATCGACTCGATAACGACCGTGCCAACGACGGGCTCGTCGGGCACTGAACGGCTGGCTATGACCTCGAGAGCCGGCAGCACCACATCGATGTCGATCGTGCGGCGCTCGCCGAGACGATGACGAAGGTCAGAGACGTTGATGGTGAGATGCTTGGTCATTCGACGGCGACCATCATCGAGGTTCGGGGACCTCCGGGGCGGGCGGCGCAGGCGGTGCGCCATTGGGGCTGGTACCGAGGAGCTTGTCCCGTCCCTGTTGCACGGTCCTGGCCGTCTTTTCCAGCACAATCTCGAAACTGGCAAGCTTCTGATCGCAGTAGTCCTCTACCTGACGGCGTAGCTCGCGGGCTTCGTCTCGTGCTTCGTCAACGATCTGCTGGGCCCGGGACTCGGCAGCCCGAACCACTTCCTGCCGTTCGACCAGCCGTCCGGCCTCGATTCGGCCTTGGTCGATGATCTCCTCCCGCTCCCGGCGGGCCTGCATGATGTAATCGTCGCGCTCCTGGAGCAACCGGCGTGCGGAATGAAGATCTTCGGGAAGCGTTGCTCTCGCCTCTTCCAACAGCTCGAGCAGTTCGTCCTTGTTGACCTTGATGGTGGTCGACATCGGCATGGCTCGGGTTTCGGCTATCAATTCGATGGCTTCGTCGAGCAGTTGCTCCGAAGAGGCCCCCGGCTGGTGGTTGCCGGGAACAGATGTCGGGGCGTGCTGTTGCCGGTTGGGCTGATCAGGATCGACCTGATTCGTGGCGTCAGTATGAGTGGTCATGAAAACTTGGCCTCCAGGCCAGCCAACACCGCCGGAGGAACCGTAGCCGAAATATCGCCGCCCATGGCTGCGATCTGTCGCACATAGCTGCTGGCCACCAAGGCCGAAGGACCCAACCCGGGAAAGAAAATGGTCGGAATACCTCCGGTGGTCAGGTTCATGTGACCCTGCTGCATTTCTGCATCGAGATCGGCTGCGCCACGAAGCCCCTTCAGGAGACAGTCGGCGCCGAGCGACCGCGCCGCGGTGGTTACCAGGCCACTGAAGAGCTCGACTCTGACCGAGGGCAGGTCCTTGGTGCAGTCGACGATCAGCTGCACCCGCTCGTCGGGGGTGAAAAGGCCGGATGGCTTCTCGGGGTTGTGACCAACGCCGACGATGAGTTCGTCGAACAACGGAGCCGCCGTCGAGATGACAGCGAGATGGCCATTGTGCAGTGGGTCGAAGGAGCCGGGATACAGGGCGACGGTCATACCTGGGGATCGTTTCGTTGCTCGATGATTCAGTGCGCTGATGAGAATTCAGTCGACTCCGGCCGCGTTCTCATTGTACCGGATTCACGCGATACGGGCCGCCAGCACGACCTTGGCCCGACCGTAGGATCGACGGCGTACTTCTTCCCAATCGGGAGTAAGCATGATGTCGTGGTCGGCGTGACCGACCATGACGTCGGCCTTGAGAGCGGGAAGAAGCTCGGCCCAGGGGTCATCGGCATAGGGGGGGTCGCAGAACGCAAGGTCGACGGGAGGGGTACCGGCAACAGCCAACGCGACCGTTGTTGTGCGGACGACGGCACGGTCGGCGAAGTCGAGGTGTTCCAGATTCTTCTCGATCACTCCGGCCGCTCGGCGGTCCATCTCGACGAACGTGACGTGGGCTGCGCCTCGGCTCAGGCATTCCAGGCCGAACGATCCGCTCCCTGCGTAGAGATCAAGAACTCGTGTGTCTTCAATTCCGGCGTGACTAACCAGCATGTTGAAAATGCCTTCCTTGGCCCGATCGGTGATGGGGCGAGTACCCCTCCCCTCGGGGCTGTGAAGACGTCGACCACGGGCCGTGCCAGCAATGATGCGCACCGCCGCAAGCTAGCGTCGCTTCATGGTTATGCCTGATGCCGAGATCGTGTGTGTCGACTGTGGCGGCACGTGTTATCCGCTCGGCTGGTTCCCCGAGGACGGCGAACTCGACCCGGGCGATGTCCTCCCCTATCGCTGCCGCGACTGCCTCGACCGGTGGGACATCGTGATCGGCGAAGAACCAGAAGAAGGCTACTAGCGGTACCGCCGATCACGATGCGACAACAGAGCGTGATCGGCGAAGAACCAGAAGAGGGCTACTGATCGTTGATGACCGGTGCGGTGCGGCGGCGCCAGCTCAGGAGCAGGAAGCCTCCGAGAAGCAACACTGCGGCCAGAGAAACAAGACGAAGAGCATCGCTACCGGACAACGGCAGCGCGCCCGGCCCCTGCTGATCCTCATCGTCACCGAAGGCCAGCGTGTCTACCGGGGTGGTTCCGATGTAGTGGGACAAGTCGGAGTCGCCGACTGGGTCAGCTCCCGCAACAGCCATGAAGCCGGTGACGTCAGTTGGCCAGGTCGAGGGATCGCCGGCATCGCAGCCGCAGGCCGAGAAGTCGGGCATGGCTGGCGTGCCATCGACCGATCCGGTGTTCTCGTACTGACCGATGATGGCCTCACCGGTAGCAGAACAAGTAACGACGTCACCGGGATTCAGGAGAGCGATGACGTTTGTGCCGTCGCCACAGTCGACGGCCACACCGGTGCTGTCGGTGACGGTCACATTGAGGAGTGCAGTGTTGCCAGTGTTGGTGACCTGGTAGGTCCAGGTCACCGGTGTGAAACCTTCGATGGAAGGACCAGGCGCAACATCGGCATCGTCACCATTGGTCGACTTCTCGAGATCGACCCCTGGCTCGGCGCCCCAGTAGTACGAGTCATCCTCATCACCGACCGCTGGCAGCGGCAACCCATCAGAACCGGGCGCAGGGACGTAGCCGGCAGGGTCGGTCGGCCAGGTGGTGGGATCGGTCGGGTCACACTCGCAGGCCGCGAAATCGGGCAGGACCGGATCGCCAGACACCGAGCCGGTGTTGCTGTACTGACCAGACGTAGCGGTGCCGGTGGCGGTACAGGTGACTACCTGACCGGGCAGGAGCAGGGCGATGATGTTGGTGCCATCACCACAATCGACGGCCACACCGGTGCTGTCGGTCACGGTGACGCCGGCCAGCGCAGTGCTGCCCATGTTGGTGACCTCGTAGCTCCAGGTCACCGGATCGCCAGCCGAGAGTACCGGGCCGGGGGCGACGTCAGCATCGACCACGTTGGTCGACTTCTCGAGGTCAATTGCCGGTTCTGGCAGGAGACCGGTGTAGTGGGAGTCGTCCTCGTCGGTAACGGGCTCGACTGGTTCGCCATCGGGGCCGACGACAGCGGTGTAGTCGCCGGGATCGGTTGGCCACGTGGCCGGATCTTCCGGGTCGCAGGTGCAGGCATCGAAGTCCGGTGTGGCCGGTGCGCCAGTGACCGACGCAGTGTTGGAGTACGCCCCAACAGTTGCCGAGCCGGTTCCCTCACACGTCACCGTGTCACCTGGCAACAACAGGGGCATCACATTGGTGCCGTCCAGGACCTCATCACCATCGATGTCGCAATCGACAGCTACTCCCTCGCTATCAGTGACAGTGGCATCGATGAGGGCCGTGTTGCCGGTGTTCTCGACCAGGTAGGTCCACGTCACCGGGGCGCCGGGAACAAGAAGTGGGCCGTCTGTTTCATCGGCATCATCGCCGTTGGTCGACTTCTCGACATCGACGGCCGGGTCTGCGCCCCAGTAGTGGGAATCGTCAGCGTCGTCTACCGGGTCGACTGGTTCACCGTCGGGACCGATGACGGGCAGATAGTCGGCCGGATCGGTCGACCATGTGTCTGGGTCGGTCGGGTCCTCGTCGCCTGTGGGGTTCGGCGGGTACAGAGGCTCACCGGTAACCGAACCGGTGTTGGCGTATGGGCCGGG